>DAOUZV010000042.1 GCA_030665485.1 Chloroflexota bacterium
AGACTACCAGATGAACAAGGCCTGCGCCGCCGGAACCGGCAGCTTTGTGGATGAGCTGGCGGAGATGCTGGGCGTATCGGTTACCAGCGGCGAGTTCGCCTCGCTGGCGTTCAAGGCGCAAAACACCATCGACCTGGGCACGAGGTGTGCCGCATTCATCGGCCAGGCGGTGTCGCTGGCGCAGCACGAGGCCATTCCCATCGAAGTGGTGGTGGCTAGTCTCTCTAGCGCGGTGGCAAGAAATTATCTATCCAAAGTCGTCGGTAACAGAAACCTGGGCCAGAAGGTCATTTTAACCGGTGCGGTTTTCTATAATGACGCTGTTGTATCGGCCTTCAATCAGGAGCTGCCCGACAAGTCGATCATTGTTCCCGAGCACAAGGAGGTGACCGGTGCCATAGGCGCGGCACTGCTGGCCAAGGAGGAGGTGGAACAAAACGGGCTGCAGTCGAAGTTCAAAGGATTCAGACAGGTCTTCGACAGCCAGTACAAGATGAGCACGTTTACCTGCAAGACGTGCGATAATAACTGTACCATAAGCCGCATGGATATCCCCGACGAGAAGCCCACTTTTTACGGTAGTCGTTGTGATCTCTTCGACAGCGCGGTGAGCCATGCCAAGGCGACGACGCTTTTTGATAAACGCGAGCAGATGCTTTTCAGGGATTATAACGAGGAGGCGGGCTCTGGCGTTACGGTCGGGGTGCCGCGGGCGCTTGGCATGTACGATTATGCGCCGTTGGTTATAGGCTTCCTCAATACGCTCGGAGTAAAGGTTAAACTTTCCAACAAGACCAACCGCGGCACGGTGGAGCAGGCGATTCAGCTGAGCTATACCGACAGCTGCTTGCCGATAAAGCTGCTGCACGGCCATGCCGCCAGCCTCAAAAACGAGGTTGATTACATACTTTTCCCCTCCGCCATCAGGATGGGGCTCAAGGATGGGGATGAGAATCAGAAGTACACCTGCCCCCTTGTCCAGGCATCGCCCTATATTATCAAGCAGGTGCTCAACCTTGGTGATAAGTCGCTGGTTCCCACCATCGACTTTAGCATGGGCGACAACGACGTGATAAAGAACTTGGTTGATGTTGCCAGGAAGATGGGCTTTAGCCGGATCAAGGGCAAGAAGGCCGCTGTTGAGGGGTTAAAAAGGCAGCGCGCTTTTGAGGCGGAGCAGATTGAGATCGGGCAGGGCATCCTAAAGGAGCTGGAGCTGAGCGGGCAGCTGGGAGTCGCAATATACGCCAGATCGTACCTGTCGCAGGATTCCGGCGCCAACTTAGGGATTGCCGAAAAGCTGGCTCAGATGGGCGTTATGCCCATACCGCTGGACTTTCTGCCGCTGGATTCGATAGATGTCAAGCAGTTCTCCGACCGTCCTTACTGGTACTACGAGAGCAAGCATATAGCCGGTGCCGCCATAACGCTCAAGGAGCCGCAGCTGTATGGGATGATGCTCACCTGTTTCGGCTGCGGGCCCAACTCGTTCGTAACCAACATTGTAGAAGATATTACGAATGGCAAGCCGCTGGGGCATCTGGAGCTTGACGAGCACGCCGCCGAGGCCGGCCTGGTAACTAGGCTTGAGGCATTCGTCGACACCATCACTGGATACCATCGCTATCACAAGACGGGCGAGGTGCCGCACTGGGACGTGGATATACGCCGGGCACTGTCGGTGATATCGGTCAGCGACAAGCAGATACTGATACCGCGGATGAACAACAACGCTGTGATGCTGGGTGCGGCCATGCGTGCATTCGGAGTAAAGGCGGTGACGCTTCCGGAGCAAAACGACCGCAACCTGATGTACGGCAACATGGTCTCTTCTGGCAAGGAGTGTTTGCCGTACCGCGTAACCATAGGCGATTTCATGAAGTTCTACTACGATAATAGGGGCAACGGTTTCGACTTTTCTAAAGTTGCCGGTTTTATGCCCAGCGCCTACGGCCCATGCCGCTTCGGCAAGTACGCCGTGGAGCAGATGCGACAGCTCAGAGATATAGGGTTCGATCTACATCTTGAGACCACGGTGTCTAACGCCGGATACCGCGACTTCGGGCTGGGTGTTGCCTTTGAGCGGCTGGCGTGGAAGGGTATTGTGGCGGTTGACTGGCTGCAGCGGCTGCTGTGGCGCTTCAGACCCTATGAGAGGGTTGCCGGAACGGCCGATAGCCTGTTTGACAGCTACATGCAGCAGCTGGAGTGGCGCGTTGAGTCCAAGCTGGATATGGATGATTTGCTAAAAGATGCGGTGGCTAAATTCAGCTCCATCATCGACCCTGACATACCGAGAAGGCCTCTTGTCGGAGTCAATGGCGAGATATTTCTGCGCACCAATCGCTTCAGTAACTGCGATCTGGCCGTCGAGTGCGAGAAGGCGGGTCTGGAGGTTATAGTTGCACCCATGGGCGAGTGGCTCAACTACGTTACGCATCGATATATCGAGGATGCGGTAAAATTCCGCAACATCAAGAAGCTGATACGCGGCCAGATAAAGAAACGTATCCAGAGCAGCGACGAGCGCTCCGTGGCACGCAATTTTGCGGGAGTGTTCGATGTGCACGACCCGGCGATAAAAGAGGTGCTGGAATACTCCAGGCATTATCTCTCATCCAAGTGCGGCAGCGAGGCGGTTCTTTCTATAGGAACGGGCATAGAGTGGATGGAAAATCCCCACTTTGCCGGGGTGATATCGGTGATGCCGCACGGATGCATGCCCGGAGGCATTGTGGCCGCCATGAGCGAGCACTTCAGCGCTAAGTACGGCAAGCCGTGGGTTAATTTGACCTATGACGGGTTTATGGAGAACACCAATCAGACCAAGATCTCCAACCTGGCCGAGATCTTGAAGTATACAAGCGCCGATATGAGCAAGGCGTTTTAGAGCCGCCCCTTCATTTGGAGATACCCTTCTATAGTTGCGCCGACGATTCTTGGTGGCATCCACTGCTTTGGCGGGTGCAGGTTGGGCAGCTTCTCTGGCACCCAGTCCTCCGGCCTGACGCAGCGTATTACTATCGCTTCAGGTTGGCACCACAGGGCACAACTGCCGCAACCCCAACACTTGTCTGGATCGATAACAGCTATAGGTTTGTCGTTGACGTCTGACATTTCAATGGCCTGCCAGGGGCATTTTTCGGCGCAGACCCCGCACCCGTCGCAAACGTTTGCATCCGCTTCAGGCTGCCAGCGCGACTTGGCCCAGCCACGGTGCTGTTGCGGGACGTCGTGCCGCTTCATCGCCGCCCACAAATGACAGCAGCAATCGCAGCAGTAGCATAGCGTCGGCGCTGGCATGGCGCGGCTGTTCAGGTATGACCCCGCCATTCCGTCGCAGGAGGCCTTCTCCATGAGCGTCAGCAACTCGTTTTTCGACAGCTTACGTCCGATCCCTTTGGACAGGGAGTATTCGGCCTCTCTGTCGAACAATAAGCAGGCATCAAGTTTTGTCCTTTCGCATTTGCCTTCACTGCCCTCTATCTGCACGCGGCAGGGACATGGTATCTCGACGCAGAGCTCCGTCGCCGTGGCTATGGCTCGCTGATCCTCCCACGGCTGTATCTGGTCGCGATCGGGGCCGGCATCAAGCGACTTCCATGCCGGCAGGATGCGCCGTTGCGGCGGCTGCTCTTGATCGCTGGCTATTAATCGGGAAATACACTGCCACTCGCCCTCTTCATTCTCTATGAAGTCGCTCCATAGTTTTGCCAGATCGGGGTAGTATGTGTCGAGCTTGGGGTTTGACAGCATAGACTTATGCAGTTTGCCAGTGGATAGGCGATATCTGTATCCCTCGCCCGTTTTAAAGTTACGCGGGTGTATCAGCCCCTTGATATGCAGGTCGTTCAGGGTCTTGCATACTATATCCACATCCAGCCCAAGCGTTTCGGCCAGAAGATCGGGTGGGATGGGTGCCCAGATTATCCGGGCGCATACCTTGGCCTGAAGCGGTGTCAGCATGTATTCGAGGATACGGCGAAAGCGTAAGCTGCCGGGGTATCCGCTGGCAGCGATTATGCGCGCGTAGTCGTCCGGCTCGGCCAGCACTTTCTTTTCCCACTCGGCCTCGGACAGGTCCCGCCACTGTGTGCTGCTTTTACTATCGTCGAACATGATTATCACCTACGTCGGATTGTACCAGCAGCGCCGGTCTTCGGCAACCGCGTTAGCAATCCTCGAACTATTGAAAATAATCGCTCGTGGTGGTATTATGCCTGACACGGTATGTCATGGTTCAATCCCCGGGTGTCCCCCAATCCTTAAATCAGGAGGGTGGTGTATGGAGCGGATAAAGGCCTTCTTTGAGCCGAGCAGCGTGGCTCTCATCGGTGCGACCGACAGAAAAGGATCCGTGGGCAGGATCACGCTGAAGAATCTGCTTGCGTCCGGTGAGGCGAGGCGCGTGTATCCGGTAAACCCGGGCCACGAAACGGTGCTGGGCGATATTAAGTGCTACCCCTCCGTAGACGTACTTCCCGAAATTCCCGATCTGGCCGTCGTCGCGGTTCCCGCCGAGCATGTTGCTGCAGCGGTTGAGGAGTGCGGTAAGGTCGGAGTCAAGTCCATGATAATCATCAGCGCCGGTTTCAAGGAGATTGGTATTGAGGGCAGGAAGCGCGAGGAGAAGGTACTGAAACTGGCCGCCAAGTATGACATGAGGATAATGGGCCCCAACTGCATGGGCATAATCAGGCCCAAGACCAACCTTAATACAACGTTCATAAGGCGCATGCCCAAGCAGGGCAACGTCGCCTTTCTTTCGCAGAGCGGCGCCTTGGGCTCGGGCATTCTGGATTGGGCGATGAGCAAAAACATCGGACTGAGCACATTCGTGTCGGTTGGTTCTATGGCCGACGTCGATTTCGGCGACCTGATAGATTACTTTGGCGAGGACGCCTGTACCCGCAGCATAATCATCTATCCCGAGTCAATAGGCAGCGCCAAGAAGTTTATGAGCGCAGCCAGAGGTTTTTCTCGCACCAAGCCCATCATCGTGTTAAAGCCGGGCAAGTTTGAGGAGAGCATTAAGGCTGCCCTGTCTCACACCGGTGCCATGGTGGGTGTCGATAAATACTACGACGCTCTTTTTAGCCGTGCGGGCGTGGTCAGGGTCGAAGAGATAAAGGACCTGTTCAACTGCGCCTCTATTCTTAATACGGCACAGCTGCCCAAGGGACCCAACCTGGCGATAGTGTCCAACGGCGGCGGCCCGGCGGTACTGGCCACCGACAGCCTGATCAGCAGGGGAGGCAAGTTGGCGCGACTGAGCCGGGAAACCATTGCGGCGCTAAGTGAGTTTTTACCGAAGGCATGGAGCAGGGCCAATCCGGTCGACATTTTAGAGGATGCAGACCTCACTATATTTGAGAAGTCCGTGGAGACTGTTTTAAGGGACAAGGGCGTAAACGGTGTGCTCATCATCTACGCGCCGCAGGCCAGTGTGGTTCCCTCCAAATTGGCCAGCGTTGTCATCGAGCAGTCGAAAAAGGCGAGAAAGCCCATTTTGGTGGTGCTGATGGGGGACCGCGGTGTGGCCCAGGCGAGAAACCTGCTGTACGAGAACAGCATTCCCGTCTATGGATTTCCGGAGGAGGCTATAAAAACCTATATATACATGTATCAGTATGCCAACAGCCTGGAAACGCTTTACGAGATGCCGGAGGAATCGCTGCTGGACGTGGATGCGCCCAAAAATCATTTGAAAACGCTGATACACAAGGCGCAGCGCGACGGCAGGTCGATTTTGGACGAGGAGGACTCACGCAAGTTTTTGCGGTCTTACGGAATACCGGTAATGGGTGACGGCAATACGCCATGCATAGCTCATAGTGCCGAAAATGCGGCAAATATCGCCTCACGCATGGGTTATCCTGTTGTGCTGAAGATTTCCTCGCCCGACATAATTCACCGGTCTGACGTAAGGGGTGTTATTCCCAACATCCACTCCGACAAAGAGGTCAAAGAGGCTTTTAACCAGGTGCTGGAAAACGTTAAACGTAACATGCCGGAGGCCCGTGTAGCCGGCGTTAGCGTGCACAAGATGGTTAGAGACTATGATTATGAGCTCATAGTGGGCAGCAAGAAGTCGCCCATATTCGGGCCGGTTCTCATGTTTGGGCGCGGCGGCATAGAGGCGGAATTTTTCAAGGATTTTGCCGTGGAACTGCCCCCATTGAATCAGGTCTTGGCCCGGAAGCTGCTGAAACAGACCAAGGTGTATGACCTGCTGCGCAATGGCTTCAGGTTCAAGCCCCCGGTCGACCTGAAGATACTTGAGGAGATTCTGGTAAGATTATCGAATTTAATAATCGACTTTCCGGAGATTAAGGAGATCGATATAAATCCGCTGGTGGTCAAGGGCGATCAGGCGATTGCATTGGATGAGAAGATCATTCTGGATGATAAGTACAAACGTGAACAAGTTCAGGAATATGCCCATCTGATCATATCCCCCTATCCCAGCAGGTTAGTTACGCCCTGGAAGTGCAAGGACGGCCGCCCCGTGCTGCTGCGTCCCATAAGGCCGGAGGACGAGGCGCTGCAGAAGGACTTTCTGGAGGGGTTATCGGAAGAGTCTATGCGGTACAGGTTCTTCTACGTTGTCAAGGACATCACCCATGATATGCTCACCAGGTTCTGCAATATCGATTATGATCGTGAAATGGCCATCGTTGCCGAGCATTCCGACAACGGCAACAGAAGAAACGTGGGTGTGGGCAGACTGCTGATTGAGCCGGGCGATGAGGTGGCCGAGTTCGCCGTGCTGGTGGCGGACGATTTTCAGGGCGTGGGGTTGGGTCTTAAGCTGTGCGATCTTTTAATAGGCATAGGCCGCGACAAGGGTGTCAAACAGATATACGCTATTGTACTTAACGAGAATGTAAAGATGATACACTTGGGCAAGCGGCTGAACTTCAGCGTCGAGAGGCTGTCCGCCGAGGAGACCAAGCTCACGCTTGAACTGTAGGGCGTATCACCCCCCTATTCCCCAGTCTTGGGGGAGTTTTAGTTGGGGACACCCCAAAATCGCCGACAGGAAGTATACTGCACCTCTTCGTGCTGCAACGCTTAGCCTTGTTTGTCGAAATAAGGTATTGTACGGTCCTGGTAGAGGCTTTCTGTTTGACGCGGATTTATTATAAGTTCACGAACATATCACTATTGAGCATATTGTGTAAAGCCACCATCACTGTATCTCTCTTTGTCGGCAATGTTCGTGGTGGTATAATGCACAGCAGAAATGAAAAATAAATCTGAGAAGACGCAATTCTTAGAGTACGTGTTATCCGAGGTCCTATCAGATGTGGACGATATATCGCACCGCGCCATGTTTGGAGGCTATGGCATTTACAAAGATGGCGTAATCTTTGCTATTATCGCTTACGACCAGCTCTACTTTAAAGTAGATGAATCGAACCGCAGAGACTATGAGCAATACGCCAGCACGCCATTCGTTTACTCCCACGGCAAGCACAAATCAACCACCATGTCCTACTGGGAACTGCCAGCCGACATTATGGAAGACAGGCATGAAATCGCCAAATGGGTGCAAAAGTCATACGAGGTTAGCAAAAGTCAGAAGAAGAAATAGATGTGCTCCAGTTGTATAAATAATGCCTCGATACTCCATCGAATTATCCTCAAACTTTATGGGTATGAAGCCGGCTAGTCAGTATATTGCTGCAGCAGGTCCGTCAGCTTCTGCTCGTTGAAGCCGGTAATCACCTTGTTCCCGATGCTAATAACCGGCACGAAATCCTGACCCGAAATCCGCATCATCTCATCGGCTTTGTCCCTGTTGTGGGCTATATCGTATTCTGTGTAGGGGATGCCGTTTTGCGCAAGAAACCTCTTGGCCTGTTTGCAGGTGGGTCAGGTGGGCAGGGTGTAGATGGCTATCTGCTCATCCGTCAGTATCGTGCCACTCTTAAACTCGATCGGTGGTGATGGTATGTCGTGCCTGGCGTGATGCAGCCGCTTCTGTAGCTCCGAGACCTCTACCGTCTGCTGCATGGGGGGCATGTGTGTCATATCGGCGTAGGTATCGATGATGCGGTTGAATATGGTTTCCGCTTTAGTGATGTCTGATACGATCGTTTTGTGTTGGGCGGGGTCGTAAGCGCCACCGTTAGCGTATGCTTCGATACGCTGCACCAGTTTTGCCAGCTGTTGGATATCGCTTTCCTTAGACATGGTTGTGGTACTGGCAAAGATACACCTGAAGAGAAGCGGTTGTCAAACTCAGTTGGATTTAAATTGTTGCTTGCTTTATGTGATGGTATAATGTGTACTAAGAAATTTGAGATAGAAGTAAAAGGAGAATTAATGGCTGAGATCAAAGAGCATATTGAGCAAATAATCGACCTTTTAGTTGGTTCGGCACTTCCTCAAGCTATGCGTGACATGGTGTTGGGTTGGCTCAGCGGCCAACCCGAAGATGAGATGCGCGGAAAGCTTGCTTCAATTAAGCAGTATTTGAATGATCAAGGTGATATATAATCCTGATACGTCATCAAATATACTCAAGCTTGGCTTACCATCACTTCCTGGTGGTGTATATGGCGGCGATGCCCCACAACAGCGGCTTAAAGTCGACGTGCCCGAACCCGGCATCGGTTAACAGTCTGCGTACCCCTTGCGCATTGTAATACTCTGTCGCAGAGTGGCCCAGATAGCGATACGCCCCCATCTGGCCCGATATCAGCGCCCCTAATTTCGAGCTGAGCCGCTTGAGGTAGAAATGGTACAGCATGCGTATTGGAGTTATATGCGGCTGGCAGGTTTCCACGATGAAGAACTTGCCGCCGGGACGAATGACTCGCAGTATCTCGGATAGATATTTGTCGCGCATAGGATTGTGGTAGGTGAGGTTGCGGAAGCCGAACGAGACGGCAACGGCGTCGAAATAGCCGTCAGCAAAAGCCAGGCTTGCGGCATCGCCGGTGCTGAATGTCACCTTGTGCTCAAGTCCACGCGCTGCGGCCTTGTATTTTGCCACTTCAAGCATTGGTTCCGAGAAGTCGACGCCGGTTATTTCCACGTCGCTCGTTGCTAACTGCGCAAGGTGCAGCGCCATGTCACCGGTGCCGCAGCATATGTCCATCACCCGCGCTGGTCTTGTAACCAAACAGAGCTTTGCGGTGCGCCTGCGCCATCGCCCGTCGAAACCCAAAGTCAGCACGCGGTTGACCAGGTCGTAACGTTTGGGCACGGTGTTGAACATGGCGAGCAACGGCTTTCTCATAGGTATAAGTATATAACAAAACGAGTAAAGGCGCGGGAATTATTTAAACTGACTGGCGGATAGCGGCGTTGTATTGCC
>DAOUZV010000138.1 GCA_030665485.1 Chloroflexota bacterium
GTAATTGCCTCAAGCGCCTGATGCGCAGCAAGCAGAACGACCCCGGCTGGAGCCTCATAAATCTCGCGCGACTTTATGCCGACGAGCCTGCTTTCTACATTATCCAATCGCCCTATGCCATGTTGACCGGCCAATTTATTCAAGTCTTCGACAAGTGCAACACCATCCGGCTTGTTGCCGTTTAACGCAACCGGTATGCCCTTCTCAAACTCGATCTCAACATACTCCGGTTTATCCGGCGCATCCTTGGGAGATACCGTCCAATCATACACGCCCTCCGGCGGCTCGGCCCACGGGTCCTCAAGCACCCCACACTCGCAACTGCGCCCCCAGAGGTTCTCGTCTATCGAATATGGGCTATCGACCGTTACCGGAACGGGAATACCATGCTTCTGAGCATAGGCTATCCCCTGCTCCCGACTCATGCCCCAATCTCGCGCCGGCGCATATATCTCAAGCTCGGGTGCCAGCGCCATAACGCCAACCTCAAAGCGCACCTGATCATTGCCCTTGCCGGTGGAGCCATGGGCAACCGCCTTGGCCCCATCTTTTCTGGCAGTTTCAGCCAGCAGTTTGGCAATAAGCGGGCGTGCCAGCGCCGTTGCCAGCGGATAGCCCTCATATATGGCATCGGCTTCCAGCGCAGGCCAGACGTAGTCGTTTACAAAGGTCTCCCTGGCATCAACCACGTATGCTGCAACGGCACCAACATCCAGTGCCTTCTGCTTAATGGCATCGAGATCTTTTTGCTCCATCCCACCCACGTTTATCGTCAGCGCTATAACATCCATCTTGTAGTTTTCTTGTATCCACTTTATGGCTATGGATGTATCCAGCCCTCCGCTATATGCCAAAACAATTTTGTCTGTCATCGGTTTTCTCCGTTAAATATTACTTAACACTTTATACAGTATATTCATCGCCTCATCAACATCCGCCCTGCTAACCACCAGCGGCGGTACAAACCTTATCGCATTGGGTTTGAGCTTGTTAATCAACAACCCCTCGCTTAAGCAGGCGCTTAACACATCCTGTGCTATATCCCTATCAAACTGCATTGCGATCAAAAGGCCGCTACCACGCACCTCCGTAACAAAGTCGAACTGCGTTTTCATCTGCTCTAGTTTGTATGCGAGATGATAACCAACCTTTTTAGCGTTGCTCAGCACATCGTTATCAAGTATGTATTTCAGCACGGCGTATCCGGCGGCACACGCCAGCGGATTTCCGCCAAACGTCGAGCCATGATCACCCGCCTCGAAAACGGATGCCGCATCCTTGGCCATAAACACGCCAATGGGAAAGCCGCCGCCGAGGCCCTTGGCCAGCGTTATGATGTCCGGCTCAACACCATACAGCTCATACCCGAATAAGGGCCCTGTCCTGCCAATTCCGGTTTGAATCTCATCCAGTATAAGCAGTATGCCCTTCTCATCACACCAGGCACGCACCTTCTTGAAATAATCCTCATCGGCCACATTGACACCGCCCTCGCCCTGTATCGGCTCCAGCATAATGGCACAGGTCTTTTTGGTGGTGGCCTTCTTGATGGCTTCGATATTGTTGTACTCCACATTGATGAACCCGCCCGGCATCGGCTTATACGGCTCCTGAAACTTGGGTTGGCCCGTTGCCGCCAAGGTCATCAGCGTGCGCCCGTGAAACGAGTTAAAGGTGGTTATTATCTCGTTTGCGCCGTTTAACTTGCGCTTGCCGTATTGGCGTGCCAGCTTGAGCGCGCCCTCGTTGGCCTCGGCACCGCTATTGCAGAAAAACACTTTATTAAGCACGCTGTTCTTAACCAGCAGTTCGGCCAGTTTAAGCTGCGGGATGGTGTAGTACAGCGACGATGTGTGTACCAGCGTCCCAGCCTGCTCACAGATGGCCTGGGTAAGCGCGGGATGGCAGTGGCCTAAGACATTTACCGCTATGCCCGCCACAAAATCCAAGTACTCTTTGCCGTTATCATCCCACACCTTTAAGCCCTCACCCTTAACCAGGGTCACCGGTATACGCGTAAAGGTGGGCATGTAGTATTCTTTTTCCATATCTTGCCAGTTAGTCATTACCTTATAACCGTTCCTATACTCTTGCCTTCTACAACTTCCATAAGTGCATGGGGTTGGCGACCATCAACTATCCTAGCGGCGTCGACCGACAGGAGTGAACGCAGACAGGCGTATATCTTGGGAATCATACCACCGGAAAGAACCTCCATGTCCAGCAGCGAGCCGACCTCCTCCTTATGAAGCGTCGAGAACATGGTGCCGGATTTGTCGCGTACGCCTTCGACGTCGGTTAAAAATATCATTTCGTCGGCTTTCAACGCCACCGCCATTTCACCGGCAACGGAATCGGCGTTTACGTTAAGCATGTGCTTGCCGTCATGCCCGCCGGGAGCTATCACCGGTATGTATCCGGCATCAATTACCGCCTTTATCGGCCCGGCGTCGACGCTTTTGACATCACCCACGTAGCCAAGTTCTTCGTCAGCAACCTCGGCTTCGATCACGCCTCCATCGAAACCGCTTAAGCCCACAGCCTTACCGCCAAGCTTGTTTATTGCGCTGACAAGCTCTTTATTGACAATACCACACAGCACGGCAACAACCACCTCAAGCGATTGCTCGTCGGTTACGCGCAGCCCCTTCTTGAACTCGGTGGCAACACCCAGTTTATCCAGCCACTCGGTTATCTTCTTGCCACCGCCGTGAACCACAACCGGGCATATGCCCTGCTTGTGCAGCGCTACGATATCCTCAAGGGTGGTGTCATGCTCACCCAGCGTGGAACCGCCTATTTTAACTACTATCGTTTTCATTTTAAAGTCGTTTCTTTAAGTTACATATTCGCTGTTTATGGTAACATACTCTTCCGAGAGGTCACATCCCCAGGCTGTAGCCTCACCTTTGCCCAGGTTAAGGCACACCCTGATAACAACCTCATCGTTGCATATCACGTTTGCTTCTTTGAACGATTGACAACCGCCGCCCTTCAACACGCAAACTTCATCCAGGTACAAATCCACCTTCGATTCGACTATCTGAGCACCGCTTCTGCCAATGGCCGCTATAATGCGCCCCCAGTTGGGCTGCCCGCTGTGCATCGCCGTTTTCACCAGCGTGGAAGAGGCCACCGTTCTAGCTGCCATCCGCGCCTCTTCTGATGTCTTTGCTTTTTCGATTTTTACCTCGATGAGCCTGGTGCAGCCCTCACCATCGCTGGCAATACATCTGGCCAGATAGGTGCAAACCGCCTGAAGTGCCGCTTCAAAATCATCAGGCTTCGGCTTACCTGCAAGCCCGTTTGCCAGAACAACCACCATATCGTTGGTGCTGGTGTCGCCGTCAACCGAAATCATGTTGAAAGACGCATCCACCGCTTTCTTCAGTGCATTCGACAAGAACTCGGGCCCTACCTCCGCATCGGTGGTGATAAACGAAAGCATAGTTGCCATATTTGGATGTATCATCCCCGCGCCCTTGGCAATACCCCCGATTTTTATCCCGCCAAAATCAACTGCCACTTCCTTGGTGCGGCTGTCCGTGGTCATTATCCCCTGAGCCAGATCGCTGCCTCCGCTACGCGAAAGCCCTACTTCTGCTATGCCACGACGCACTAAATCCATGGGCAGCGTTACACCGATAACGCCTGTGCTGGCAACAACCACGCTTTCCGGCATTATACCCAGTTTGTTTGCGGCAAGCGTCGCCAGCTCGGCAGCGTCACGGTCCCCCCGCTCGTCGGTGCAGGCATT
>DAOUZV010000080.1 GCA_030665485.1 Chloroflexota bacterium
CCAGCGCCAACGTCGGCGCCATGCGCTTATCTGCCATGGCCGACAAACTAGAGGAACAGGCCAGGCAGAGCGAAGTGAGCAACGTAGACCAACAGGTTAGCGATCTGTGGATGGAATTCGATCACGTGTGCAGTGCCTTGCAATAACAAAATAACGCCCCATTATTCTGGCACCAATCAAGCCAGCACACCCCCCACTAATAAGTGGCCTGTGGTTTTCCAATAAAAAACTTAATCAAAGAAGAATCGGGTTAGCCATCAAGATAAAAGAGTATCAATTCTCAAAAGCCTTCCTTGTATACAAGGCGTCATCCTATGAAAATCTAGCCATAGTAATAATCTGACTGCCAGGAATTGTTTGTTTTGGGTGGCATCTGGGCTTTTTGGAACCGTAGGCACTCAGGTATTATCGAAAGGCCGCTGTTGGCACGGAAGCGCCTATTCTGGAATAGACGCCACCGGCCACATTAGAGCTAGACTTCTGTCTGCTCCGCCATTTCCAGGGCATCATCAACCTCAATACCCAAGTATCTTACTGTGCTTTCCAGCTTGGTGTGCCCAAGCAGCAACTGAACTGCTCGGAGATTCTTAGTCCGGCGATAGATCAAGCATGGCTTGGTACGCCTCAGTGAGTGAGTCCCATACTCTGCAGGGTCTAGACCGATTTCAGACACCCAAGACTCAACAATCCGGGCATATTGCCGTGTAGATATGTGAGGTGAGGCTCTGAAGCGACTCTTGAAGAGGTAATCATTACTGGCCAGTTTTGCATGAGCTATCCAGTTGGAGACAGCATCCCTGGTTTGCTCCGTGATCTCAAATTGAACCGTTTGATGCGTTTTCTGCTGCATAACCATGGCTCTTTTAGCAATAGTACTGCCATGCGCTATATCTCGAACCCGGAGCTTTACCAGATCACAGCTCCTGAGTTTGCTGTCAATGGCAAGATTGAACAGTGCCAGGTCACGAATGCGGTTCGATAGCCCCAGCCGAATCCGAATAGCCCAGATTTCCTTCAGTTTGAGAGGTGGTTTCTGGCCAACAAGTTTGCCTTTATTCCAAGGAATGTGCTTTTGAGGGTTGTGGGTAAGAAAGTACATGAGATTTCCTCCATATTTATGAAAGAAACTCAATTATTTACCATACCCAATTGGCGCAAACCGACACATAGCTCCCGTTCACGACTTATACTATTGGCCATAGTCTAGATTTCACATTCCGGAAAACGCTCCTTTTAGACGCAGATATACAGTTTTGATTCTGTCATGGGTTTTGCAATTTAACAGCGCTAATTTCAGCTTGGATATTTGCCTATTCGCCCAGGATATTTCATAGGCTGACATAGCGTTATCCTTTCCGGAACTCAAGACCAAGGCTATAGTGCCACTGGTTTTAGAAGGCGCGCTTCATGGTGGTTATCAGTTGGTCAACTTGTATCGGTTTGGTTACGTAATCGATAAAACCCGCCTTGGTTCCTTTTGCAATATGCTCCGGCATCGCATGGGCACTCACGGCGATCACGGGAATATCTGCCGTTTCGCAGTTAGTGTGTAGCTTCTCCAGGGCCTCAAATCCATCCATCCCTGGCAGGTCTAGATCCATGAGAATCAAATCAGGGTGCTGTTCACGGGCGATGTCGAGGCCTTGTTCCGCATTGGGAGCAGACAAGAGTTCATAGTTTGGCAGCTTTTTAAAAATCAACCGCATTAGATCCAGATTGGCCGGATTATCTTCCACATAAAGAATCCTCTGAGTGCTTCTCCCGATGTCAATCGCTGCGACGGATAATGCTGCTATATCCTCTTCAGCTAGCTTCATTGCTATCGGTTGCGCCTGGGGTAACTCGATCCAGAAGGTAGAGCCCTGGCCATACTCACTCTTAACTCCGATGTGTCCATCCATTGTCTCTACGAGCTTCTTTACAACGCTGAGGCCAATACCAGTGCCTTCAACGGTTTCACCTTTAAGCGCTACCCGGTAAAAAGGATCGAACACCGCGGCCTGGTCCCCAGGCTTTATGCCGATGCCGGTGTCGGTGATATTGATGCGTACCCGGCCCTCCAGCGCGCTAGGGAAGGTGATAGTCACTTTGCCGCCCTTGCTGTTATATTTGATGGCATTGCTAAGGAGGTTGACCATTATCTGTTTCAGACGCTTGATATCTGCATGAACCCAGGGTATTTCTACGGGCAGTTCACGTATGGTCACTCCCTTTGCCAACGCCAGGTTTCTTACCAGCATAAGGGTGCTATTAAACACCGTCTCCAGCGGGACGTCCTCGATGGACAGTGCCATCTTTTCGGCATCTATCCTGGCGATGTCCAGTATCTCATTTATGAGGTACAGCAGGTGCTCCCCCGCCTCGAAGATATGTTCTACTGCTTCCTGCTGTTCCTCATCCATCCGTTGCTCATCAAGGCGCATTAACTGGCTGAAACCGAGGATGGCATTCAAGGGTGTACGTAACTCATGGCTCATTCGGGAGAGGAAGTCTGATTTGGCACGGTTGGCGCGCTCGGCCTCCTGCTTGGCGGCTATCAACTGTTGCTCTGCCTGCTTGCGTTCGGTAATGTCGCTTATCATCCCTAGGGAACCGGAGAAATTGCCGTTTTCATCATATAATGGGTTGGCGGCGATAGATGTCCAAACGTCACGCCCGTCCTTATGACGAAAACAAAATTCGTGTATTTCTGAAATACCCTCTCTGCGGCGATTCAGTTTTATTATTGCTTCTGCCTGAGCCGACTCATCCATAAAGTCAAGCACTGACCGGTCAAGCATTTCATCTGGCAGATACCCCAGTATCTCTGCCATCCTCTGGTTGGTAAAGCTAGTCTGACCCGAGCTGCTAATGATCCAGACCCCTTCCTGGGCAGTCTCAACAATTTCGCTATACTTGGCTTCACTCTTTTCCAGGTGCTTGATAATTGGTCGGCCCGTGCGCTTAAACAGTAAGCCACCCGCTACAATAAACAACACACTAATTGCCAGTGCAGACAATGCAGCCGTTATAAATGGTGTCTGCACTTCGATAAGATCGATCTTGGCTACGATCCCAAGATCTAGTTCTTTCACCGGTTCAAAAGCCGCTAGAACTTTCTCACCTCGATAGTCTAGGCCGACCATCGTTCCAGAGCGGCCCTCTAACGCTGCCCGCATAGGCTCAGCTAAATCAGATGAAAACGAAACAGGTGCCGGTGATGTCACCTTGCGATGCCGGTGACTTAACAAGAAGACGATTTGATCGCCATCGCGTTTGGCCAAGGTAAACTCACCTGTTTTTCCAAACCCCCGGAAATTCTTGTGGGCTTCTCGAATCTGACCGAGTGTGGCGGTATATGCCCCACCTGTGACGGGCCGGTCATTATACTTCTTGTCAAAGCGTGCAACCGCCTCGATCATGCGCGCCCGGCTCAGTGCTGTTTCCACCAGACGTGCAGTCTGACCATCCATGGTTGTGCGATACAGAAAAGCAATAGAAACTCCCCCAACAGCCATACTGACCAACACCATGATTAGAATCAGATGAATGCCTTTTCGACGAATAATATCGTTTTGATTCATTGGCTTTACTAATATCGGCCCATCGGATGAAGGAAGAATTTAGTCTTTAGTGTAGTTGATAGCTCCACAAAAACAGGCTGCCTTAGCTCAATGCTGCAAATTACCCTCAAGAGTTGCACTCAAACGGCATAATAAATATAAGAAGGGTGCTGAGCGGTTACGTCAGGGCCTCAATGGCCGCTCCTGGCACTGACCCGGCCTTGGGCTTGTCTGTTTCCTCGTACCACAAAGACTGGTTTTCTCGAAGGTCGTTAACCGACACTGAGCGGTCATTTGCGTTTCTATAGTGATAAGCAGCCACCGACACACAGGAGCCAAGCAGCTTGAATAATCGGTTAGCTGGAACCCAGTGGAAGCGGCAATCCGATTGGCTTAAGTTCCGAAGTATATCCAAGGGGGAAGGCATCCAATAGTGCAGGCAAGAGACCAGAGGGATTGTCGAAGGGATATGGCAAGAAGTAACACTCGGAGGAAAGGTTGACCAGTTGAGAACTTAGCTGACCTTCCTTTGAACTGTCTTAGTTTAACGTGGCGTCCTTCCAGTACTTGGTTCCTTTGACTGTCGCTTGCAGTGCTAATCCACTCTCTGTCAGCTGATATATGGTGATACCGTCCAAGAGGATTTCGCCACCAATCGCGGCCCCTTTTTTTCCTGCCTTAGCCGCTGCATCGGCGTGGGCGCCAAACTCCCAACCACTGTTGATAAACTTCTGCATAGTGCCGTGGTCATGGAAAATGAACACCGCACGGAAATCCTTGACGCCAAGGCCGAAGCCAATCCCGACTTCCCCCATGTTCATAAATGTGTGTTTACCTGTCTTATTGTCTTTAACAACCCCTTGGCCACCGCTGAAGCTGGCAAGCACAACATTGATGTTGGCATTACTAAAAACGGCATAACCAGCAGAGTTTATGACTTGCGACTTAGCTCCGGGCTGTATCTTATAGAGGTCAGAAAGTACCTCTTGTTTCATATTCAAGATCGCCTGGCGCTTTTCTGCCTTGGTGTTGGCGCCGGTGGTTGCGCATCCACTAATAACTATCACCATAAACAGACTGAAAAAACAAAGTAGGCCACGTTTCATTTTGAAATCCTCATAAATGACCGATGCGTTCGATCAGTACAAATCCCGGGTACCCACAAAACAGGTTCCACGCGTTATGTTTCGCTCTGCATTAAGTTCCTCAAGTCTTAACCTCCAAACAGCCCCTTTAATTTATTGCCGATCCCCTCCAGAGTCGCTTGGATGCTACCCTCCTGTTTCTCCTCCATCGGTTCTCCGGCTATAGCAGCTGGTTTGCTTTCCATGCTTTGTGCAATCCTGAGGCACGGATTCTGCTCCCCGGAGCCCATCTCACCTAGGCCAATTAGGACTGCCGGCGGGAAAGCGAATACTGCCAACAGCCCGACCGCTTTTCGTGCAGCGGTTATCTTTTCTGCCTCAAAGGTGGGTTTAGCCAAGGTACCGCCAATCCGCACCGGTAAGGCTACATTCAGGGTGACGGATTTCGGTTTGGGTTTTACTAGTAGATCTAAAGTCTCTTTACCCAGGTTGATGTTGCCTTCACCGAATACGGTAGAGTGCTCTGTGTCCGCTAGCAGGGTGCGGCTGGTGGCTACGCCATCCTTTATATTGAAGTCACTGGCAAGACAATTTAGTGTGGCACTCTTTTTCTTCTCAGCCACGAAGACTCCCCCCAACGCGCTAAGTCCGCCGACAAATCTATCCAGGGCACCGGACTTGAGTTCTCCCTTCTCCATCAGCAGACGGCTGTGGCCATTGAGACTGGCCATTATGGCAGCTACGGAACTCCCTTGTCCCTTGAGATCGATAGAGAGATCCCCTTTTCCGGAGAGAGTATCCTCATCTAGCGTTGTCTTTAACAAACGACCAACATCCAATCCCTTGGCTGATAGCTTCAAGGAAAGGCGTGGTTCTTTCTCTGTTGCATTAAGCCGTATCGTGCCATGGGCAACTGAATCTGTGACTTTAAACTTTAACGGTTTGATTTCCAGCACCCCGTCCTTGAGATTTAGATCGGTGGTCAACTTCTCGAGCACCAACTTGCGCGTCTTCACTTTATCGGCGCTGTAGCTGATTGCCGCGTTTAGGGTTTTGACTCCGTCAATGGCCAGTGGCTCTGAACTAAACACTTTATCCTTCTTCAGCCC
>DAOUZV010000125.1 GCA_030665485.1 Chloroflexota bacterium
AAGCCAAAAATGAAGATCTGGATT
Source organism: Chloroflexota bacterium (assembly GCA_030665485.1). Taxonomy (GTDB): domain Bacteria; phylum Chloroflexota; class Dehalococcoidia; order JABGRK01; family JABGRK01; genus JABGRK01. The sequence continues at coordinate 25 of DAOUZV010000125.1, forward strand.
TCGTCCACTTTTAATTTTTGTCTGACACTAACTGATTTTTTGATTGACAATTACTAAATACTATTACTAAGTACTATCTTATACGTGATACGCTGGAGTTTTGTCAAGACTTTGCAGGGCTTACAGGTAAGAGGTGACGAGTTAGGGAGAAAAGTAAAAGGAGGTGATGCCTGTAGCACTATATAAAGGTGAATGGGTAGAGATAGACAGAAACTCTAAACTCTAAAAAAAGGAGGGGGAAAAGTGGGAGAAGAAAAGAAAAAATCTCAGAATCTCAGTAGAAGGCAGTTCGTTGTTGGAGCCGGTGCTGCTGTGGCCGGTGCTGCCGTTGGAGGTATCGTGGCAAACCAGCTTGCCCCCCGGGAAGCGGAAGCAGCAAGGGGTATTCCCAAATCCGGCCATATCGAGTGGATTGCGGATAATTGTGCTGCCTGCAGCCGGTGCCTGATGGCCTGCGCTGTTTATCATGAGGGCGCTGTGGCACCACAGCTTTCAGCGATAAAATGGGCGGAAAATGATTTTCTCTATGGCTTTCGCTTTCGTAAACCCTTACATTGCAAGCAGTGTGATCAACCAGAGTGTTACCACGCCTGTCCGTTAAAGGACGAGGCTCTCTGCATCGATAGCAGAACCGGAGCCAGATACATCAACAAGGATAAGTGTACGGGTTGCGAGGAATGTATTGAGGCATGCCCATTTGATGTGCCAAGAATAAACTTCGACAAAGAAAGCAATAAGGCCATCAAGTGCGACCTTTGCAAGGATAGACGGGGAGGGCCTGTTTGCGTAGAGGTGTGCGATAAAAAAGCAACGACCTTTGTGTCTAAGGAAGGGAGGGGGTAAAATGAACGGAGGATATGCTGGAAGAATTCTAAGAGTAAATATGTCAACTGGGCGAATGAGGGAACTCAACACATGGAAGTATGTTCCCGATTTCATCGGTGGTATCGGCCTCGGCTATAAGCTCTTGTGGGATGAGACAAACGAGAATACCACCGAGTGGAGCCCGGAGAACGCCCTTATCTTTGCCTCCGGACCCTGTTGTGGTACGCCGGTACCAACATCGGGCAGGGCGGAGGTTATCGGCATTGCCCCGCAGGGATACCCGATACCCTGGGCTGCTGTTTCCGGCTTTGGGGGTGACTTCGGTCCCAAGATGAAATTTGCCGGCTACGACGCCATAGTGATAGTTGGTAAGGCGGCAAAACCAAAATATCTGATCATCAGCGAGGATGGTGCCAAACTCTTGGATGGAGAACATCTTTGGGGGATGACCAGCTACACGACACAGGATGCCGTGGCTGCTAAACACGGAGATGATGTTGCCGTTGTATGCTGTGGGCCTGCGGGAGAGAACCGTGTCCGGTGGGCGACAATCCAGTCAAGGTCTGAAAACGCTGCTGGTCAGGGTGGTTTTGGAGCGGTAATGGGAGACAAAAAACTCAAGGCCATTGCCATTAAGCCGGGTTCCTATAAGGTAAAAATTGCTAAGCCGGATGAGCTCATTAAAGAGGTGGTCAAGGTCTCCGCCGAGATATGCCCGGCAGGGCAACACAAATTACCCATGGTGGATGATGATTATCCATACAGCGCCACTAAGGGTAAAGGCCGCTACGGGGTGCGTCACCAGAGCTGCGCTTATTCCGCTTGTACCGGCGGCGGAAAGGACGACCACGATCTGCCACGGTACTTTAGCAAGGTGCCGACGAAGTACACAGGTGATGGCACTGTCTCGGGCGTGATGTACTGCGTCGGCCAATGTTCGCCCTGGCTTCTTGACAATGACTGGGGGAACGTAGAGCGGTCGGTCGAGTTCAACAAGCTGTGTGACCAGCTCGGCCTAAACGTCTGGGAGATCTTCGCCGGTATGGGTTGGTTTTGGCAGAATTGCCAAAACGCCGGAAAGCTGCCAAGGCTAATGGGCGAGAAAATGGAACTCAACAAGAACGGGCCAGCGATTTATCCTAAGACCGACCGGCATGTTGGCTTGTCATCAAAGTTAGGGGTTAAATTCCTCAGGGCTGTAGCCCACCGTGAGGGCGAAGGCGATATCTGGGCCGAGGCAACTCCAAGGGCAGCGGATAAACTGGGCTTGACAGACCAGGCGTGGAAGACGCACAAGCTGGGCTATGCCCCCCACTGGGATGGGCGGTACCTGCAGCATGTAAAATCCCCGGTTTGGATCGTATCCGCACTTGGTTGGGCAACACAGGGCAGAGATCCCTACGACCAGCAACATGGCTACGTTGAGCGATATACGTCCCATGTCACCGAGTGGGCCCCGTTTGGTGAGGGAAAGGGTAAGAAAGGCTTCCCGTCATGGTTTGGTACCAAGACAATATCATATAGGGAGGCATGTAAGGCCGGGGCCAAGATATACGGCGCCCGATATGCCAATGACGGTTGGGACAAACCTGAGCTGAGTTATGTGGATAAGGAGTACGTTGCCACATGGCACGAAAGACGTGCTATCATGAAATCCAGCGTACCAGTATGTGACAGACAGTTTCCATTCCTTTATGACGCAGACGCACCGGATAATATCGGTGATACTGATGCCGAAGTGAGGCTGTTTAACGCGGTTGTTGGCACAAACTGGACCCTGGATGAGATGCACAAGGCCTGTGAGAGGGTATTTATGGTCATGAGGGCCCTTCATGTGAGACAGGGTAGAACCAGGGCCCATGACGAAAGCATCATCCCGTACTTTGAACAGCCCGCCAATTGGCCAGATGAGCCAGCCCCACAAAAGCTTGATGCCAAGAAATTTCGTGAGCTACTTGAGAGATACTACGAGCTACACGGCTGGGATAAGGCCACTGGCCGGCCAACAAGGGCCAAACTTATAGAGCTGGGTCTCGGGGATGTTGCCGACGGACTGGCCAAGATAGGGAAGTTACCCTAAGTGAATGCTGGCAATCTTTTGCCTTAGCATGTCTATGGCTCTGGTTATTGAGACGGTGCCATAGGGAGGGTGCGTTTAGAGGGTAGCGGGTGAGGTCACCTGCTACCCTTATTTTTAGGGGAGTAGTCGTATAACCTAGCGAAGCCTTGCCTCAAATCCCGCCATGGCGGGACTACGCGATGCTGGGTTTCTCGCCCAGTCGGGACTAGATACTGGATAGATAAAAAGATGAATTCCTTAATTCATCCAGCATTCAGTAACCAGCATCTAGCATCGGCTTATTCCTCGCACAAAAATGTGATACAAAAACTTGACATTAATCCGCCCCAGGCGGATAAATTTTATGATCTTAGCTTATATAGACATCTAGACAGGGTAATATATTGGCTGATTTGACTTAAGCCGGCATGCATCCTGTAAAGAATTCAGGAGAGCTGTGAGGGGTGTTAATATGGCAGGTCTTGAGTTTTCTGCCCCATATAACAATGACCCTGAGACGCTAGAAGAAATCTTCAAGTTAAAGGGATTAGGCAAAAATAGGATCAAGGAAATCTATCTTTCCGGACCTCAGGCGTACTCCGGTTCGGGCAGGATCACCGATGAATTAGATCTGAGTCAATTTATAGAGACTGTGGATAAGATACACAAGCAAGGCATACGCGTAAACCTGATTTTGAACTCAACCTGCCAAGGCACCAACTGGTACTTGCCAGAGGCAGTCAGCGAGACGATGGAATACCTGAGGCAAGTGCATGAAGAACATGGGGTGGAAGCAGTGACAATAGCCAACCCCCTCTATATAAGGGAAGTCAGGACACGGCTCCCAGACATGGAAATCTGCGCCTCTGTGCTCGGGGATATAGACTGCGTACAAAGGGCTGTCCTCTACAATAGGGCCGGAGCTGATGTTATAACACCTGATGTCAATATCAATCGGGATTTAGCGCTTCTTAAAAGGATAAAAGAGGCTACAGATGCTGAATTAAAGCTGATGGTTAATGAGGGTTGCTTGTATAAATGCCCCTT
>DAOUZV010000182.1 GCA_030665485.1 Chloroflexota bacterium
TATCTGAACGCGGTGCAGATGTGCCGGGAGTACATCATGGCCGGCGATATCTTCGAGGTGAACCTGTCGCAGCGCTTCGACGCTGAACTGCCTATCCAGCCGTATGAACTGTATCGCCGTTTACGTTCGCTCAACCCGGCGCCTTTTGCTTGCTATCTGGGATTCGATGGCGTGGAAATCGTCAGCGCTTCGCCGGAGCGCTTTATAAAACTGACGGGTGATTTGGTGGAAACGCGCCCGATAAAGGGCACACGCCCCAGAGGATCGAATCCAGCTGAGGATGAGGCTATTGCCAAGGAGCTGACCAACAGCTATAAGGACCGCGCCGAGAATGTGATGATCGTCGATTTAGAGCGCAACGATCTGGGCCGCGTGTGCCGCTACGGCACGGTAAACGTCAGCGAGCTTTTAGTTTTAGAGAAATACGCTACGGTATTCCAGTTGGTATCAACAGTCGAAGGTCGGTTAAGAGAGGGGAGTAACTGCATAGACCTGCTAAAAGGCACCTTCCCCGGAGGCTCGATCACCGGTGCTCCTAAGGTTCGTTCTATGGAAATAATAGACGAGCTGGAGCCGACCAAGCGCAGTGTCTACACCGGTAACATCGGATATATAGGATTTAACGGAGACCTCGATCTAAACATCGCCATACGCACATTCATAGTAAAAGATGGGCGGGCCTATTTTCAGGTTGGTGGTGCCGTTACCTACGATTCCGACCCGCAAGCCGAGTACACTGAAACGCTGGATAAGGCAAAGGCGTTGCTTATGGCCTTGGGCATTGTTCCTGGTATGGCCATGGAGGCGGGGCAGAACATTTGATTTTAATCATCGATAATTACGATTCTTTTGTGTACAATCTGGCCCAGTACGTGGGAGAGTTGGGCTGGGAGCCAGCCGTATACCGCAACGATGAAATAGATATCGCTCGGATAGAGCAATTATCTCCTACTCATATCATAATCTCACCGGGGCCGGGCACGCCGCTAGACGCTGGCATATCAAACGAGGTGGTTGAAAAGTTTGCGGGCGTAATTCCCATCCTCGGCGTTTGTCTGGGACACCAGTGCGTAGGCCATGTTTTCGGCGGACAGATAGTGCGTGCCGACCTTCCTATGCACGGTAAGGCCTCCATCGTTTACCACGATGGTAAAACCATCTACGAGGGGACGCAGAATCCTTTTGAGGCCGGGCGCTATCATTCCCTAATCGTCGAGCCCAGATCGGTGCCGGACGTGCTCGAAATATCGGCGTGGACCAATACCGGCGAAATAATGGGCGTTCGCCACAAACAGTATGTGGTTGAGGGTACACAGATACACCCCGAATCGATACTAACCGATGTGGGACATGATATACTGAGGAAGTTTTTAGAAATGACTGAGGCGGTATGGAGCAGATAGTTTATTTAAATGGCTCATTGGTTCCTCGAACAGTCGCGAAAATTTCCCCCTTTGACTTTGGCTTTCTTTACGGATACGCGCTTTTTGAGTCCATGCGCGTTTACTCCGGCAGAGTGTTCCGGATGGACAGGCATCTTGCTCGTCTCGGTCGATCAGCTGAAGTATTAGGGCTGCAGTTACCCGATATCGACTTTGAAAAAGCTCTAGGCGATACACTTGAAGCCAACAGCTTAACCTATGCCCGCATTCGTCTCACTGTTTCGCTGGGAGAAGGGGAGGCCTCGCCTGATCCGTCGACGTGCAAAAACCCAACGGTGTTTATAACTGCCAGCAGCTATATGCCACTGCCAGATGCTGCTTACCAAAAAGGTTATAGGGCCGTTGTATCTCAAATCAGGCACAACAGCACGTCTCCTCTGGCGCAGATTAAATCAGCCAATTACCTTGACATGATTCTGGCGAGAAGTGTGGCAAAAAACGCCGGCGTTGACGAGGCCTTATTACTTAATGAGCAAGGCTATCTCTATTATAATCCCTACTTATAATGAAAGGGATAACATCGGTCCTCTGGTTGAACGAATTGACCATACCCTATCTAACCATGACTATGAAATCGTGTTCGTTGATGATAACAGCACCGATGGAACTGCCGAGGTGGCGAAGTCACTATCGGCTAAGTACCCGGTTGAGGTAGTAATTCGTCGGAATAAAAGAGGGCTAGCCTCAGCGGTAGTTGATGGAATCGAGCATGCTACTGGTGAGATTGTGGGAGTAATGGACGCTGACTTGCAGCATCCACCAGAAGTCCTGCCTAATTTATTACAGGAGATAAGTAGTGGGGCAGATATAGCCATTGCCAGTCGGTATGTTAAAGGAGGTGGTTGCCAGGGTTGGGGATTAATCAGGAGGGTACTATCAAAGGGAGCTATCGTTTTAGCCCACCTGCTCTTACCGTCAACAAGACCGGTTAAAGACCCGATGTCAGGCTTTTTTATGTTCAAACGGCAAGTTGTGGCTAATGCCCACTTAGAACCAACTGGTTTTAAGATACTTTTGGAAATATTGTTGGAGGGGAGATTCCAAAATATAACCGAGGCCCCCTATACCTTTCGATTTAGGAGTGGCGGAGAGAGTAAGCTGAATGTTCGTCAGCAGGTGGACTATCTCAAGCAT
>DAOUZV010000095.1 GCA_030665485.1 Chloroflexota bacterium
TATCGGGCCTCGATGTCGTCGCCGTTGGTAAAAGATCGCAGCAGATTGCCCGATACCAGCTTTATCACCGTTTCCGAAAAGATATCGCCGAAGGGGTGAGCTGTTTTGCTGGTGTAGGCCTCTATTCCATGCGTCCACGCATCTATACCTGTGTCCGCGGTGACTTTAGGCGGCAAGCCCAGCGTTAGCTCGGGGTCGACTATTACAGCATCGGGGAAGAGTTTTAGTCCCCGTATTGCTTTTTTCTGTCCGTCGGCTTCGTCGGAAAACAGTGCTATCCTGCTCCATTCGCTGCCGGTGCCGCTGGTGGTTGGAATCATTATTTTGGTCAGCATCTTGGTCGGAAGACTGGGTATGCCAATCAGATCCTTTACTTTTACGCTGTTGGCTGCCGTTACACTGACTATTTTTGTGGTGTCTATTACGCTCCCGCCGCCGACAGCGATGAGAACGTCCGGTTGCTCGTTGGCCGCTTGTTGGCTGCACCTATCGACTGTGTCGGATGGCGCGTTCGGCTCACAACCGTCGAAAACGCTGTATTTGCAATTGGTATTATTGAGTACCGAGGTGATTTTCTTTACCTGTCCCGCCTCTACAATCCCTTTGTCGGTGATAATCAGCGCGCTGTGAGCATCGAAATCTTTAAGTAGTTCGCCCAGTTTGTTTATGCTGCCTGGGCCAACCAGTGTGTAGGGTATCTTGATGAAGAAACTTGGTGTGGACATAGGTCCCTCCCTTATGAGGTGTTATCAGTCGGAATTTACTATTTTGCGAATGCGACGTTTGCCGACTTTAATTATGCTTCCGTCTATTATCCTTACATCTTTACCCAAAACTGTGTTTCCATCTAACTCAATAGCCCTTTGATTTAGGAGACGTCTTGCTTCACTTCTGCTTTTTACTAATTTCATTTGTTCTAAAAGCAAAGGTATTGAGATATGCAGCTTGTCTTTTCCTAAAAGTACAACGTTTTCTTCAGCCTCTTCAGGATTGTTTTCATCAAATGCCTTGTTCGCCAAGCGGCCTGACTCGTAAAAAAGTTTATTGAAGGAAATGAAAGAAATCCGCGCTTCCTCGATCTCATCGGGCAGTTCCTTGTTTTGCACTACCTTGCCGAAGTGCACGTCGGCATCGCGGGCGGCCTTAGCATCGTGGAATTGGAGCACTATCTCAAAAGCGAGACGCTTTTTCAATTCCATTGGGTTGATTGAATTATTCGCCATCTGCTTTTTGAACTCTTCTATCTCGTCTTCGTCCACATCTGTTACCAGTTCAAAGTAGTCTATTATGGCTTCATCTGGTAGTGACATTACTTTGCCATACATTGTTTTCGCTGGCTCGTCAACGGCTATGTAGTTGTCCAAGCTCTTGCTCATCTTCTGTTTGCCGTCGGTGCCCACCAGGATGGGCATTAAAAACACCTGCTGCGGCCTCTGGCCCACCATCTGCTGCAGCTCGCGGCCAACCAGGCAGTTGAACATCTGGTCGGTGCCGCCGAACTCGACGTCGGCCTCGATTTCCACCGAGTCGTAGGCCTGCAGCAGTGGATAAAGCAGCTCGGTTATGGCAATGGGTTTTTGCTCCTCGAAGCGCTTGCGGAAATCATCGCGCGCCAGAAACTGGGCCACGGTAAACTTACTGGTGAGCTTGATGACATCAGCCAGATTGAATTTGCCGAACCATTCGCTTTGCCAGCGTACCTCGGTCTTGTCCCGGTCGACGACCTTGAAGAAGTGCTCCATGTATGTTTCGGCGTTGGCCTTTACTTCTTGGGCCGTCAGCATCGGTCTGGTTATGGATGCACCGCTGGGGTCGCCTATCTGCGCCGTCCAGTCGCCCACTATCAGGATGACCTTGTGCCCTATATCCTGCAACTGGCGCAGTTTTTTGAGCCCAACAACGTGTCCCAGGTGGATGTCGGGTCTTGAAGGGTCGAATCCCTGCTTCAGCCTTATGGGTTTACCCGATTTGAGAAGCTTTACAAATTCTTCTTCAACGATTATATCGGCAACGCCGCGTTTGAGGATTCTCTTGAGTTGCTTTTCATCCATATTACTTATCTATCCCTTGCCAGAGTTGTTGTGGCATGCTTAACGTCTTTTTCAATCTGATGCGTAAGCTCCGCAGCGGAGGCAAACTTCATCTCCGGGCGTATCTTCTCCACCAGTTCTATGGTTATATCTTTGCTGTACAGGTTGTCGTGAAAGTTCAGCAGAAAGACCTCCACTGTGCGGTGCTTTTTAGCAAACGTCGGCCGCAGGCCAACGTTGGTTACGGCATCGTATGCTGTATTATCGACCATAGCTATTGTGGTATATACGCCGTCCGGCGGCAACGCCCTGTCTGCGGCGACGTTGAGGTTTGCCGTGGGATAATCGATTATCCTGCCCCTTTTATCGCCGTGGATAACCGGGCCGTTCAGACTGAAATGCCTACCCAGCAGCCTGGTGGCCTTTTCCATATCACCATCTGCCAGAGCCTGCCGTATTGCGGTACTGCTGACCACCAGCCCGTCGCTCTGCAGCGGAGGGGCAATGTCAACGGTAAAGTCAAGTTCTTTCCCAAGATCGGACAGCGTGGCTGCGTTTCCCCCTTTGCCCTTGCCCAGCGTAAAGTCAGGCCCGATGAGTAGGCCTTTCATCCTGAGGTGACTTTTTAGCAGATCGACGAACTCTTTTGCACTCAGGTTGGCCAGGTCCGCATCGAAGGTGAGAGGTACGAGGATATCGATTCCCTGTGATTTTAGCAGATCCAAGCGCTCGGCAAGGCTGGTAAGATAGGTTACCTGGCGGTTGGGGGCTATCGTTTCCAGCGGGTGGCGCTTGAAGGTTACCACACCAGAAAGCAGGCTCTTATCGGCTGCCTTAGCTTTAAGCCGGCGCAGCAGGTGCTGGTGACCAAGGTGCACCCCGTCGAACACACCTACCGTAATCATGGTATCCTGCTCTACTGTAAGCTGCGAAAGCTCACTTTTTGCCTGCAATCCAATCTCCAAAAACATTATGTCTTATGGTAATTTAACCTACATTGTAGCATCAAGCTGGCGTTATTGCTAGTAATATTGGCCTGATGCTATAATGAGACTTTGCGGGTAAATATAGCTATGAGCAACGTTGTAATTGTATCGGAAATGGTTAAGGGCTTTTGCGAAAAAGGCCATGCGCTTTATTGTGGCCGGGCGGCAAGAGGCATTATTCCTAACATCCAGCGTTTGCTGCAAAAAGAGATGGCTGCAGGATCGACAATTTTGTATGTGAACGACCAGCATGCATCTGATGATGAGGAGTTCAACCTGTTTCCGACTCACTGCGTTGCTGGCAGCGATGAGATCGAAGTAATCCCCGAGTTATCGGAGTATCCCGGAGAAATCATACCCAAGACGCGTTACAGTGCTTTTTATGCTACGGCTTTGGATGAGAAACTGGCGCAGCTTAAACCGGACAAGCTCATAATATGCGGGGTTTGCACCGATATTTGTATAATGTTCACCGTCGCTGATGCCATGTATCGTGGTTATGACATAGAGATAGCGGTTGACTGTGTGACCAGCTTTGATGAGCCTGCTCATCAGTTTGCCTTAAAGCACATGCAGAAGCTTTTTGGGGTAAAACTGGTGACCTTGGAGTAGAGGGAGAACGCCTGGAATTATGGCAAGCCTCAGCTTGAAAAATGTAGATTTGTTTTGACTGACTTATTAAGGTAAAAACGCCTTACCCCTTTTAGTGTAAACCCCCTAGCTGTTATAATGAGTAAATTGTAAAAATGGTGATAAGCTCGGCATTGCTTTAGAGCAGCAGTTACGGGTTCCCATAATTTGGGTGAACAAAAACACCGAAAAAGTCAGCACATATTATAAGGAGGAAATAGATGAATTTTGATCTGACTGAAGAGCAATTGATGGTTCGCACTATGGTGAAGGATTTTGCCGAAAAGGAGATTGCTCCTACCGCTCGTGAGGACGATGTGAACGAGGCTTTCCCGCGGGAAATCATAAATAAAATGGCTCCCCTGGGACTAATGGGCGCACCCATACCGCAGGAATACGGAGGAATGGGGCTGGACTGGGGGGCCTACGGTATCATGATCGAGGAGCTGGGCTATCAGAGCCAGGCGGTGTGCTCCACCGTCCGCGCTCACATCTCGCTGGGTGCTCAGAGCATACTACAGTGGGGCAGCGACGAGATGAAGCAGAAGTACGTTCCCGACATGGCCGCAGGCAAAATTCTGTCCGGCTTCGTCACCACCGAGCCCAACGTGGGCAGCGACATCGCCAGCATAGAGTGTATGGCGGTTGAGGACGGCGATTCCTGGGTGCTAAACGGTACCAAGACCTGGTGCACCAACGGCTCGCAGGCCGATTATGTTATCGTAATAGCGCAGACCGATAAGGAAAAGAAGGGCCGCGGACTGGGCGCCTTTCTGGTCCCCACCGACGCCAAAGGCTATTCGGCACATGCTATGCACGGCAAAATGGGGCTCCGCGCCTCTGACAGTTCCGAGATAGCGCTTGAGGACTGCCGCATTCCCAAAGAAAACATCATCGGTAAAGTTGGCGATGGATTCAAGGTTGCCATGAGCGCCTTTGACCGCACCCGCTACTGTGTGGCGGCAGGCGCCGTAGGCGCACTGCAGATGTGCGTAGATGCCAGCGCCAAGTACGTAAACGACCGCAGCCAGTTCGGCAGGCAACTGGGCACCTTCCAGCTGGTTCAGGAGATGATCGCTGAGATGCGCGTTGAGTGTGAGGCAGCAAGGTTGCTGGTTTACCGTGCCGGGTATCTGAAGGACCAGAAGAAGCCCGACACAATTGCCACCTCCATGGCTAAATGGTATGCCACCGAGGCTGCTTTCAAGGGAGCTAACAATGCCATTCAGGTTCACGGCAGCTATGGCTACACCAACGAGTATCCGCTGGAGCGCATACTTCGCGATGTCAAAGCCTGTACAATTCTCGAGGGCACCTCGCAGATGCACAAGCTGATCATCGGTCGCGACACCACCGGCCTGGCGGCTTTCGGCTAAATCGAA
>DAOUZV010000085.1 GCA_030665485.1 Chloroflexota bacterium
GGTTGAGCCTACTGATCTCTATGATCTTGAGGTTACCGGAGCAGCAATGAATTGGGATTATACAGGTGGTGTGGCGACTTTATCATCACCAACACTTACCTATACCAATATTGGTAAAGATGGCGATGCCACCAATGGTGACGCCATATACGCAGCAAAATGCGCTTCCTGCCACGGAACTGATGGGAAGACCATTACAGATGTTGATGGCTATCCTAGTGTTGGGGCGTTCCTTCGTGCAAAACCACATGAGGCTTGGTTCAAGATAAAGTTTGGTGAACCCGGAGCCATGCCAACTGGTATGGTAACGTCAACTTCTGATCTGCAGGACCTTTACAAAGCTCTTACTAATAGTACAAATTATCCAGACTAATCAGAGAATAACTGAGGGGCCGTTTTTAGATATTTAATCAGACGGTCCCTTAGTATACCCCTCATATGATGGGTCCTCTATTAACGACATAGTTTGAAGTTGTATCAAACGTTGTGATGATGATTTCTTAAATGGTTATGATTGCAGTTCAATCGTTGTTTTAATCTCTTTAAAATGCTCTTTAACCGCTCGCTTCAATCTCGGCCTAACAAATAATACACCTAGAATCCAGCCCAGTAGCCAGCCCTTCACCCTAAATTCTGCATTATATTGGATGTGAGTAACACCAGCTTCTTCTGATAAAGCTATACGTTCTCGTCTCGTCGCAAGAGGTCCTTGAATTTCACAAAACTCTATTGATTCAGGTTCATGTAAAATCACTTCTTCCACTGTCCGGAAGCTTTTTTGTAATCCAAATAGTATTGGAACTGCAGTTTTAAATTCCACCAACAATTTCTCGCCATCTCGCGACAATACAGTAGAGTGCGTTTCAGAGACAGCTGTATCGCTACCGAAATCGGTTAAAAATTCAAAGATCCGACTTTGTGGTGCCGCAATTTGCTCTTTGATAGCTGAAATTTGAATTGTGGTCAGTCGCACCAATAACCCTCGCGCCCGCATTATATCATCAAATGATGGGTGACAACCTACACCATATACGGTCATTAATAACCGCTCACAAAGGAACACCTGCATCACACAAAACTGGCAAAACCATCGTCCCGGCAGCGGGTGACGACACATCACTGGCGACAGCGGCACTGGACAGAACGGTCTATTTATAGTATTATTCTTAAAGTTAAGCTGCGGTTCCATGAAAGGAGTTCAAAGCTAAACAAGGAGGATATGGTTTGATCTGACGAAGCAAGACAATATATACGGGGGTTTCCATCCGTAGATATCCACCTTCGCCTCTTACAGATCGATAACTTAATCCCTTTCCAATCAACCCCTCCAAAGTCCATCCAAGATTCTCCCCTTTGAAAAAACCAAACCCAAGCTTTAATTTGAATTATAAAAATAATCCCCCGGGATTTTTATTCTAGTCGGGAACGCAGATAGTTCTTTCTCGGCTGACACATAGGAAATACAAGAGGTACATCGTTATGTTGGTTACGGCCAGAACAATTGATATAGAAATAGATAAGAATCAGGTTTACAAATACCTGGGATATGACGTCGGCAGCGAACCGCCGCTGCGTATGGAATCCCTCATAGGCGAACATATCAAACTGGGTAATGAATTCATCTGTCCGTGCACAACGTACACCATTTTGGACGTGGAATTCGTTCTGGGCACAAGGGCGTTTCTGGAAGGCTACGTCGCTTTCGATAGCGGGGTGGTCAGCCAACTGCTACGCAAGTGTCAGAAGGTTGCCTTATTCGTGGCAACCATCGGGGATGATCTTGAATACGTGGCATGCCGCCTGGCCGAGGACGGGTTGATGCTGCAATCGACAGTACTGGAATCCATCGGCTCAAGCGCGGTGGAGCAGGCGGCAGACTTTTTGCATGAGAGGATAATCGATACAGCAGAGTTGCAGGGGCTCGTTGCCAGCAAGCGGCGTTTCAGCCCGGGATACTGTGACTGGAACGTTGACCAGCAAAAACAGCTGTTTGAAGCTTTAGACGCAAGCTCAATAGGGGTGGAGCTATCCGAAACATGCCTCATGCTTCCACGTAAGTCCATCTCGGGCATTATCGGTATAGGTCTTGCTGAGCATGGGATAGAAAACTACAATCCTTGCCCGGCTTGCGATAAATCAGATTGTACAGGTAGAAGATAGGAGTTTAATGAGTGTCGCCAGAAAGGGACTGCCAGGAGGTAGTTATAAACCGTTATCAGATGAAGCGATAGGGAAAATACACAGAACCGCAATGCGGATAATAGAAGAAATAGGATTTCAGGTAAACTCTCAAGACGCACAACAGTACTTCGAGCAAATCGGCGCCACTATAGATAAAGAAAAACGTATTGTGCGCCTGCCTCAAAAAACAGTAATTGAGCTCATAGAAAAAGCCCCCTCCGAATTTACGCTTTGCGGTAGCGACGAAAAAAACGACATACACCTGGGCGGCAGCCGTGTTTACACCGGAACCGGAGGAACCGCTCTTTACGTTTACGAACCAGACCGCGACGAAAAACGTCCCGCCAGCTTAAACGACCTTAAAAAAATCGCCAAGCTGGTTGATGGGCTGGATAACATCCATCTGCTTCTTTTACCCACTTATCCCAACGAACTACCGGTAGACCAGATCGACGTTAATCGATTTTACGCCGGGTTGAACAATACCGGCAAACATATAATGGGCGGCGTTTACACGCTCGAAGGAATAAAAAACGTAATAAAAATGGCCGAAATCATCGCCGGTGGGAAACAGCAGTTGCGCAAACGTCCGATTATATCGATGATAGCCTGCAGCATGAGCCCGCTTAAACTCGATGAACACTACGCCGACATGATGATAGCCATCGCCAAAAGCGGCATACCGCTGGTATGCCCAGCAGAGCCGCTGTGCGGGGCAACCTCGCCGATAACGATCGCCGGAAATGTTCTGATGCAGACGGTAGACTCGCTCATGGGCGTAATGCTGACACAAATCGTCAACCCGGGAACACCGGTCATATTCGGCTCTGTTGCCACCAGCACAGATTTGCGGGACCTCAAGTACCTGGCCGGCTCCGTTGAAATGGGCCTTACCAACGCCGGCAGTGCCCAAATGGCGCAGTTCTATAAGCTACCCTTCTACGCAACGGGCGGCATGACCGACTCCAAGGTGTTGGATAGCCAAAGCGGCTATGAATCGGCTATTACCAACCTGCTCTGCGCGCTGGCAGGCTCCAACTTCATTCACGATTCGGCCGGGCTCATGGAATTTGCCATGACCGTCTGTTTGGAAAAATACGTTATAGATAACGAGATACTGGGAATGGTGATGAGGGCCGTTGACGGCATCAAGGTAGATGACGAAACGCTGGCCTTCGATCTTATTAAACAGGTCGGACCCGCCGGCAACTTCGTTACCGCAAAACACACCAGGCGCCACATGCGAAGTGAGCATTACGAGCCTACCCTGACCGATAGAAACTTAAGGGAAGACTGGGAGGCAGAGGGAGGAAAGACTACCTGGGAGAGAGCGAAAGTAAAGGTTAAGCAGATCATAGAAAACAATGACTACGGTTTGCCGGAAGAGGTAAAGAATAAAGTGCTCTCTGAGATACCAGACATTGTACACTAGTTATGATAACAATTGGAGAAAACATCAACGCAACAGCCAAGTCTGTTGCGCAGGCAATAAACAATAGAGATACTGAGTTCATACAAAACAGAGCCAAAGTCCAAGCAGAGGCCGGTGCAGATTATATAGACGTAAACGCAGGTTCAGGTTACGGTTCACAGGAACAATCCATTGCAGCCATGCAGTGGGTAATGGATACAGTACAGCAAGCTACAGACAAACCTCTTGTCATTGACAGCGATGACCCAAAAGTGCTTCAGGCAGCACTCGCGCGATATTCCGGTGACAATGTCATCATCAATTCAGTAACCGCCGAGCCCGAAAGGCTAACCTCAATCGGTTCCCTCGCAGCTAAGCGTAGGGCATCATTGGTTGCGCTGGCTATGGGAGAGGCGGGAATACCGGACAACGTTTCAGACAGGCTGGCGGCCTGCGACCGGATAGTTAAAGAACTGGCCAAACTCGGCGTTCCAACGGAAAGTATCTACTTCGATGCGCTGGTTCTACCTATATCCGTAGATCCATCTCAGGGCATGATAACACTTAACACCATAGCGCGGATAAAACAGCGCTATCCCGAGGCCAAAACGGTGGTGGGATTGAGCAACATATCCTACGGTCTGCCCAACAGGAACATTGTCAATCGTTCCTTCATGTTAATGGCAGCATATGCCGGGCTCGATGCAATCATAGTCAATCCGCTGGACACAAAAATGATGGGGCTGATCAAGGTGGCCGATCTGCTTACCGGCAACGACCCAATGTGCAGAGCATATATCAGGGCCCACAGAAAAGGCCTATTACAAGATTAAAACGGAGGAACTAGTGAGCGAAGACATACTGAGCCTAATTAAAGAAAATGTCGTTCAGGGCAGAATAAACCAGGAAGACGAGGGTATGGAGGAAGGGATGGAGGGAAAACCGGCGGTAACCGAGCTCGTCCAAAAGGCCCTTGACGATGGAATAGACGTACAGAAGATAATAAATGACGGTCTGACCAGCGGAATGGATATCGTCGGGCAGAAGTTCGAGAAAAAAGAATACTACATTCCGGATATGCTGGCCTCGGCGGAAGCGGTTGGCGCGGCCATGGAAATGCTCGAGCCTCATCTGGCCAAAAACGGTATCGAGCCCAAGGGCAAGATAATCGTGGCCACGGTAAAGGGTGATCTGCACGATATCGGCAAGAACATCGTTACCATACTGCTGCGTGGCGCCGGCTACCTGGTCAAGGACTTGGGCAATGACATCGACGACCAGACGATCGTGGATGCCGTAAAAAAGGAGCAGCCGCAGTTTCTGGGGCTGTCCGCTCTGCTTACCAGCACCATGACTCATATGAGAGCTATTGTTCAGTCGCTCAAGGATGCCGGTATAAGAGACAAGGTAAAGGTAATCGTAGGCGGCGCGCCTGTATCCGAGCAGTTCGCCAAGGATATCGGTGCCGACGGATTCGGTGCCGACGGATTCCAGGCGGTATCGGTAATAGACTCTCTTAATTCTTAATGACATTAACCTGCAGGCTTTTTGGACCAACAAGCGTGTGTTTGCATATTTAAGGAGGAACCAAGTGCCAAGAGAAGGAATCCTGGTCAAGAACCCCGTTACCAGACTAACTGAGGCGGAACTGGAGCTCATCCACGAGTCTTCCATGCGCATTCTGGATGATCCCGGCCTACTGTCCTATAACAAACAGGCGGCCGAGATATTTAGAAACGCCGGTGCAACTGTCACCAATGTCGATGGCGGCGACCATCCCTGCTGGCATATCCGAATCCCAGAAAAGCTGGTTATGGATGCGGTCAAAAAAGCTCCGAGCACGGTCAAACTGGGCG
>DAOUZV010000024.1 GCA_030665485.1 Chloroflexota bacterium
CTCATCCAGCGGTGCTCCCATCCTCTGCGACAGTGCTTCAACCACCGCCAACCGACTCTCGACAAGCGCCTCGGCACCACGACCGGTTACCGCCTCGATGCGCCGTATTCCTGCACCTACACTGCTTTCACTCGTGATCAACAATATACCTATTTGACCGGTACGCTGCAGATGAGTACCACCGCACAGTTCAATGCTCACCGCTGGATCTCCCACTTTGAGCATCCTTACCGTCTCTCCATACTTCTCGCCAAAAAGTGCCATGGCTCCTTCAGCTTTGGCCTGCTCAATCTGCAGATTATCTTCTACTGTGACCTCTAAATTCTGGCGTATCTTCTCGTTAACATGGCGCTGTATCATAAGCAACTCGTCATTGGTGACCGCCGCATTATGCGAAAAGTCAAACCTAAGGCGATCGTGATCAACCAGAGAGCCGGTCTGATGTACGTGAGTGCCAAGCACATCTCTTAAAGCCGCCTGCAACAGGTGGGTTGCGGTATGGTTGCGGGCGATATGCAGCCTGCGTTCCACATCAACCTCAGCCGATACGGCGTGACCTACCGAAACACTACCATCTGAAACCTTGCCATAGTGTACAACATGATCAGTCTTGGCCCATCTGGTATCATCGATTACTACCCTACCCTCCTTGCCAATGAGCACGCCGGTGTCGGCCACTTGGCCTCCCTTTTCGGCATAGAAGGTGGTTTTGTCCAATACTATGCTGACCCGCTCTCCTTTCGACGCACTGCTCTGAGTTCTATCATCCGCAGCTATACTTAAAATGTGAGCATCGCAGTTCAGCGAATCATAACCGATAAACTCTGTATTAGCAAAAGCTGTGTAATCCACTCCTGAAGTTACCTCTTTTGACTTTTGCGCCTGTCGCGCCCTCTGGCGCTGCTTATCCATTTCTTTCTCAAACCCGCCTATATCGACAGACAGGCCATTGTCGGCAGCCACCTCGGCGGTAAGCTCCTTGGGAAAACCATAAGTATCATAAAGTTTAAAAACCTCTTTGCCGGAAATAACCTTGTCTTCCTTTGCCCCAACTTTCTCAATAATCCCGTCCAGTAAATTAAGTCCCGTATTAAGAGTTTGGCTAAACTTCTCTTCCTCCGAGTCGATGAGATTCAGTATATAATCTTTATTTTCGATTAGGTTAGGATAAACGCTTCCCATCTTTGTCATAGCAACACTTGCAATATCGGAGATGAAACTGCCCTCCAGCCCCAAAGTCTTACCGAACAGCGCGGCACGGCGCAACACACGCCTCAGCACATACCCACGACCTTCATTTGTCGGTAATACGCCGTCGCCGATAAGAAAGGCCACCGAACGGCTGTGTTCACCAACTACCCTTATGGCACGATCGATCTTCACATCTTTACCATAGCTATGACCTGACAGTTCGGAAACCCTGGCGATGATATGATTGAATACATCAGTATCATAGAAAGTAAGCTTGTCCTGCATCACCGCGGCCATGCGCTCAAGCCCCATGCCAGTATCTATGTTTGGTTTAGGCAGCGGGATACGATTTCCATTTATATCTTGGTCGTACTGCATAAAAACCAGATTCCATATCTCAAGAAATCTGTCGCAGTCACAGCCAGGAATGCAATCCGGTTTTCCGCAACCCACTTCTTTACCAAAATCGTAGTATATCTCGCTGCAAGGGCCACAAGGGCCGCTGTCGCCGGCGGGCCCCCAGTAATTATCCTTCTCACCATGACGGGATATTCTCTCATTTGGCACGCCTATTTTGCGCCAATATCCAAATGCCTCATCGTCATCAAAGTAGATGGTTATCCAAAGCTTCTCCTCAGGCAATCCCAGCCGTTTGGTAACAAACTGCCAGGCGTGCTCAATCGCCCCCTCTTTAAAATAATCGCCAACGCTGAAATTACCCAGCATTTCAAAGAAAGTCAGGTGATCAACATCCCCCACCGATTCAATATCTGTGGTTCTAAAACACTTCTGACAGGTGGTCAGACGCGTTTCCGGGGGAGAAGCCTCACCCATGAAAAACGGCTTGAACTGAACCATCCCGGCGGCAGTAAGCAGCAAGGTGGGGTCGCCATGAGGTATCAGCGATGAGCTGGCAATCAGTTTATGTTCTTTTTCCTGAAAATAATCTAAAAACGCTTTTCTTATCTGGTCACTTAACAATTATCACTCCCTGATGAATAATGCAGCTTATTACTCAAGATATATGAATTCGATTTTAGACTAAGCCACAGTCACTGTCAATTGCAGTATTAAACAGACGTAACCCAGAAAACTTGACATATCACGCAACAAAGTGTTTAATATTGGCCGCTGGGGTAACCATGGATACAGTATCAACTAAAAGGGCCAGCGCTGGTTCTCAGTTGATCGATTTATGCCGAGAATTGTCCTCAAAGAGACGGCTTTTCTTGGCCAGTAACCGGGGGCCAATTGAATACCGCACTGACCAAAACGGCAATCTCCGCGCACAGCGGGGCAGCGGTGGTGTGGTAACAGCGTTAAGTGCAGCCAGTCAGCATATCGAGCTTACCTGGTTTGCCAGCGCGCTTGGTGAGGGCGACCGACGTGCAGTCCAAAACGCCCAGGGCGAGCGCCTGAGCCTACCGCTGATCGGGCCACAAACCTACCTTCGCTTCATCGTTTCACCACGAAATGTCTATCATAAGTACTACAACATATTCTGCAATCCCCTGCTCTGGTTCCTGCAGCATTACATGTGGAACTCGCCATATACGCCAAACATAGATGCCAAGGTTTACGATGCCTGGGAAAACGGTTATGTCAAAGTAAATGAGGCGTTTGCCAGCTCGATTATAGAGGAGACCAAAAATGATCCCCGTCCACCAATAGTATTTATTCACGATTATCATCTATACCTAGTTGGCAAATATCTGCGCCAGCAGATGTCGGATGTGACGATGCTCCATTTCACCCACATCCCCTGGCCGGCCCACAGCTACTGGCTGCTGCTTCCACCTCATATGAGACAGGCCATCTTAGAGGGGCTGTGTTCCTGTGATATAGTTGGGCTTCAAACCAACAACCGCGACGTAACAAACTTCTTACATACCTGCGAAGCGCTACTGCCAAATGCTAAGATCGACCTTGATAATAGCTCCATTACGATAGGCAAACACATCACCAAAGTTAACGCCTACCCCATATCCGTGGATACAACAGGTTTGGAAAGACTTGCAAGATCCAATTGGATACAGGACTACAAGAAAAGATTATCGCCCTTTTTGCTTACGCAGAACATCGTTCGTGTCGACCGTACCGAGCCCAGCAAGAACATCGTACGCGGTTTCAAGGCTTTCGACCTGCTGCTGGACCGCCACCCCGAGTTAAAGGGCAAGGTCAGGTTTCTGGCCTTCCTTGTACCCTCGCGAACGCGAATAAAACAATATCAGCGCTACAATGAGGAAGTCTTGGAGATGGTAAACGCCATAAACTACAAACACGGCGGCGCTAACTGGCAGCCAATCAAGCTCTTTTATGAAAATAACTACCCGCAAGCCATCGCCGCAATGTGCTTGTACGACGTACTATTGGTAAACGCGGTAATAGACGGTATGAACTTGGTGGCCAAGGAGGGACCGATAGTTAACGAACGCAACGGCGTTCTAGTGCTGTCCGAGGCGGTTGGTGCGCATGAACAGCTTAAGGAGGGCGTGTTGACGATAACGCCGGTGGATACGGAAAACACCGCACAGAAACTATATGAAGCCCTGAGTCTCTCTGCCGAGGATAGGAAAAGACGATCGGACATTTTAAGAAAAACTATTAGAAGAGATGATCTTGATAACTGGCTGTGTCAGCAACTGGCGGATGTCAGTCAGTTGTTACTTCAACAAGCTGCCCCAAAAGCCGCTCAACTTGCCCTACTCCATCTATAGCAAAATCAGCCGCCTCGTATAACTGCGACGGTGCCTCATCACTGCCAACACCGATTGCCATACCTTTTATGCGGCTATTATGAAGCGCCTCGAAGGCATCAACATCGCTCACATCATCGCCAATGTATATGACTCCAGAAAGATCGTATTTTTCGATAAGTGACTTGAGCGCCGAGCCCTTATCGACTTCGAGCCTGGGGCGCAGCTCCACCACCTTTCTGCCATCGGTTATACGCAAATCGCCTACTTGGCTTAACGACTCGACCACAGCCAATATCTGACCTCGTGCAAAGTCCGTGTCTGTACAGTTACGGTAGTGTATAGACGCTGTAAGCCCCTTGTTTTCAAAAAACAAGCCATCGATATCAAGCATGTTATTTAAGGCATCCACAGCCGAGGCAATAATGTCTATATAGCGCTCGCTGCCTGGCCACATCTGAGGTGCATCCTTGTTCCACATCTCAAGGCCGTGGTTGCCCACATAAACCACGCCCTCTACGCCAACCATTCCCATAACTTCACTTAACGGCCTGCCGGAGATAACAGCGACCAAGTCCAATCGATCCACCAATGCGGATAGATATCGTCGGCACATTGGAGAAACAATCGCTTCCTGAGGCGATGGCGCGATCCAGCTAATAGTACCGTCAACATCGGTAACCAGCCCAAAGGGACGTGAGGCTAAAACTCGTTGCACTTTGTCGAGATGATCGAAAAGATTACGCATAGTCTTTTTAAAAATGGCTCTTCAGTTTATCGTAGGTTGCCTTTAAACCCTCGGGAACAACCTTGATATCGGCTATCACCGGCATGTAGTTGGTATCTCCCTCCCACCTGGGAACTATGTGGGTGTGCAAGTGATCGGCTAGGCCCGCCCCGGCCACCTTGCCAATGTTCATACCTATATTAAAGCCCTGAGCCTCAAACGCCTTTCTTAGTGCTCCCAGTGACTTGCTCACAATCTGAAGATGATCGGCCATCTCATCCTTTGTTAGATCATCCATATTACCGCCATGGCGATAAGGTGTCACCATCAGATGCCCTGCATTGTACGGGTATGTATTGAGTATCACGAAATTATGCTCACCCCTATAGAGAACATAGTTTTCCTCATCCTTAGATGCGGCGGCCTTTTCGCATAAAAAACAGCCATCATGCTCTCTGTTATTTCCCAGTATATATTCCATCCTCCACGGAGCCCATAATTCTTTCACTTCTATACCCTCGCTTGAGATTTATCCTTCATCCAGCCAAATAAGTACCGCCACGGTCCCATGTATTTTAGGCCTTTTAGCAGTAAACCGCCATGCCAGTCAAAACGCATTTGATCCGAGTTTAACAATGCCTCGGCAATGCCTTTTGATTCCAGCAGTCTGAACATGGTCTCTATCTGGCGATCACTGAGCTTTTCATAAAACCGACGCGCAAAATATCCGATTTTCAGGTCCCTGCCCAACCTCTTTTTCCATCCCTTCTCATACTGGCTCAACGCATCCTGCGAGCAATCTGAGTTGCTCAACGCCTTAGCCAAAACTTCGACGGCAATATCGGCGCAAAGAAATCCGTAATACACACCGCCACCCGTCGTCGGCTTCACCTGTCCGGCAGCATCACCCACAACCAGCACCCTGTTAGCATATGTTCTAGGCAGTGTTTTCAGCGGAATGCCACCGGAGGTCACTTTTCCCTCGGCCGTTATCTTGCCTTCAGATATAAGCTTTTTAATCAAGCGATACAAGTGCCTGCGCGGAGCACTGCGGGAGAACAATCCCGCCAGCCCCCTACCAGCACCGGTCGGCACTAGCCAGCCGAAAAACCCGGGCGCTGTGTTCTGACTAAAGTATATCTCAACCTCATCAACGCTGTTGGTTTCAACCTCCATCTGTGCACCGGCGATGTAATCGGATATGCGCCCCAAACCAAGCTTATATGTCAGATTGGAACCAAAACCACTGGCGATGACTAGAACCTTTGTCTCATGAAATTTAGACCCTGCGCCATTTCTCGCCTTAACGCGAACCCCATCGTTGTCTATACGAACATCGTCTACCTTCGTAGCGAGGCAATACTCTGCACCGGCGCTACGGGCCCTGTCGGCAAACACCACATCCATAGCCCTGCGGTCAACGATATAAGCTTGAACCTCTTCTGTGGCTAATCTGATAAACTTACCCGACGGGCTGAAGAACTTGGCCGACTGTGACTCCGTTAAAATAACGCCCTTTGGGATCTGATAACGCTCAACGCACTCCCTGCCGATTATCCCGCTGCACTGAACCGGCTCTCCGATTTGCTGATGCTCTTCCATAACCGACACGCTATAGCCCAGCTTTGCCAATTTGCAGGCGATATGGCTGCCCACCGGCCCGGCTCCAGCAACTACAACATCGGGCAAATCACTCTCTCCAATCGAAATCAAACGTCAAAGCCAAATATATCAGATAAGGCAAAGGCAGGCAACAAAAGTAGAATCAAACGACACATCGATAGTACCTGCATTGAAAGCCATCCTTGTACCTGACAACGCCCTGCTGTATAATTAATTACTTGGTAACATTGCGATAAGTTGATAAAAGAGGATAGTAATGAGCGATATCTTGGATGAAGCTTCCGCGTTGGTGCAATGCAAACAGTGTTCCTGGTATAAAAGTTGCGTTTCTCCCATGAGGTACAATGCTGAGGATATCGCCGGGCAACTGCAACAGCAAATGCCCCAGGATTCGTCTGGAATGCCCAAGTTCTTCTCCGAACTGGCCGCTGCATCTCAAAACCTGCTGCTTGAAAGCTGCCCCATTTTTATAAACCGGCTCAAGTCCAGCCCTAAGCTTGCTGAGCAGATAAAGAAGCTAATGCTCAACTGGGGCTCAGACCAAGCCGAAACCTAAATCAAGCAACCTGCTCTGATACTCTCCGACATGCGATTGTTAATCCTTCCTCTTTCGTATTATAATGATCCTGAATATAATTGCTTATGAGGGGACTACTTATGCCTGAAATAGATATAAACCCGATCGGCTACGTGGATAATCCGCATTTCCAACCCGGTGCCGCCAGCGGCGAAAAAAGAAAAGATGCCGGATGGAAAAGCACCGACGCTAATATCATACTCAAAGATGAATACGCCGATGGCCTGGACGATATAGAGCAACACCAGCACCTTATCATCGTTTTTTGGGCACACAGAAGCAGTTCTGACGACAGGCGCAAGCGCGTCAAAATACACCCCCAACGCAGGGAGGACCTCCCCTTAACCGGCGTATTTTCTACGAGCAGTCCGTCGCGGCCCAACTCAACGCTTGTAACGGTGGTGCTGTTCGTCAAACGCGAGGGGAAAGTGCTCACGGTGAAAGGGCTTGATGCCCTGGACGACTCGCCCGTCATCGACATAAAACCATACATGCCCGAATACCACGCCATCGATTAACATAATGGCCATCTCATTAAATAGATGTTAAGAGGCAGTCCATTGCTAAACGCAAATTTTGGTAAAGCGTTAATTGATCCAGCAAAGCCGGTTGTGGCCGGCTTATTTGTTACGATTACCTATACTTATATATGTGGCCATCCCATAGATGACGGTGGTTCCCTTAAGCTTGTTTTCCGTCTGGTAGGAGACTTTGGTACACCACAATTTAGAGACAGCGATAAACCTAACTACTGCACGATCAGTACCACGGGTAACTGTGTCGTCGAACCAAGATGGGACCCCAGGGGAAACATACGCCCATGGTCACAATCGCTGATTGTCAGAATTACCAAGGGCTTTCTAAACAAAGACGATAAAATTATCATCGTCTTCGGCGACCGCTCCGGCGGCTGCCCCGGCTGGCAAATGCAGACATTCTGTGAAGAGACTTTCGAGTTTCGTACACTTGTCGATCCAATAGCCATATCTCAATTCAATACCGTCCCGGATTCACCAACGCTACGTATCGTGCCAGGCAGTCCGGCGCAAGCGGTATGTATCGCCCCCTCACGCGTTGGAATTAACCAGAGTTTCACCTATCATCTAAAGCTTGAGGATAAATGGGGCAACCCTACTTGCAAGCCCATAAAACTAGAACACCCGGGCTTTACGTCAAACGGAATACAGACGGTTACGGCGGAGGACAAAGATACAGGGCTTGCGTCACAGAGTAACCCGGTTGATGTTGTTTCTGATAAGATGGGCTTGCATCCATACTGGGCAGACCTTCACGGTCAATCGGAAGAGACCGTAGGCACAAACAGTATAGAGGATTACTTCGCGTTTGCGCGTGACTACGGGCTGCTGGATGTTTGTGCTCATCAGGGCAACGACTTTCAAATAAGCGATGGTTTTTGGGACACCATCAACAAAACGACAAAGCAGTTTTATGATAAAGGCACATTTGCTACTTTCCCCGGATACGAATGGAGCGGCAACACACCGCTGGGCGGTGACCGCAACGTATATCTTGCCTCAGAAGGCGGCCAAATCACCAGAAGCGGCAGAGACCTGCTGCCTGACAAGCGTTCTGCATATGATGATTCACCAACGGCAACAGAACTATTTGCCAATCTCAAAAAGCAGCATATAAAATCCTTTGCCTTTGCACACGTTGGGGGACGTTGGGCTGACCTTGACATGCATGATGCCGATATCGAAATAGCGGTTGAGGTTCATTCGGCTTGGGGAACGTTCGACTGGATCGTTGAAGATGCCTTGAGGAGAGGTTATCGCATCGGCATATGCGCCAATTCCGACGGGCACAAAGGCCGTCCCGGTGCATCGTATCCGGGAGCAAAAACGTTCGGCTCAATCGGCGGGCTCACCTGTATACTGGCCGAAAGGCTGGACCGACAAAGTGTTTTTGATGCGATCAAGGCTCGACACTTTTACGCAACCACCGGCAACAGAAGTCTGCTGAATATACATCTGAAAACGAAGAATCAGATTGCAATGATGGGCGATGTGGTGCATGTCGCTGAGGGGGAGACAACACTGGATGTGCTTGCGGCAGGCACCGCTCCCATTGAGAGCATCAGTGTATACAATGGTGTCGATGTAATAAAAACCATTAGACCTTACAAAGCCAGTGATATCGGCAATCGCATTAAAATAATCTGGGGCGGCGCTGAGACAAGAGGACGCGCTCGAATGGTTTGCTGGGACGGGCATTTGAACATTCAAAATAGTAAAATACTAAGCGTCAGCACCACAAATATATGGGATGCAGACCGAACTCTCAATAAACAATCAGACGGACTGCAATGGCAATCGATTACCACAGGTGGTGATGCCGGCGTTATCGTCGAACTGGATGAGCCACACATGGGAACTATTGAAATCGAGACTGCACAGGGGGCCCTTGAAATTGACATTGCTTCCGTCGGCCTTGAGCCTACGGTAAAGGTTTATGGCGGGTTGAATAAAAGGATTGAGGTTTACCGGCTGTCAAGCGAACCGCCACCAAACGTATTTGCCTTTAACCTGCCACTTACCGATTTGCGCAAAGGCGATAATCCAGTTTACATCAAAATGGTGCAGGAAGACGGGCATATGGCCTGGTCCAGCCCGATTTATCTGGTACGTTAAGGAAGCCGACTTTGTCGACTATGCCACAACATTCACTAATTCAAATCTATGAGCTACTGTTTAACGAATATGGCCCGCAGCACTGGTGGCCAGGCGATAGTCCGTTTGAAATATGCGTTGGAGCGATACTGACTCAATCGGCGGCATGGGTAAATGTGGAAAAGGCCATCGGTAACTTAAAAACCGCTGATGCCCTGAACTCCACAGCCTTATGCAGCATTACGACCGATAAGCTAGCAAGCCTGCTCTATTCCTGCGGCTACTACAACGCTAAGGCCAAAAAGCTCAAGGCTTTTGTTAAACATCTTGCGCTACTATACGACGATAACCTTGATAAGCTGTTCGACCAGTCGATAAACGACCTGCGCAAGGAGCTATTATCCATACATGGCGTGGGAGATGAAACCGCCGACTCGATGATATTGTACGCCGCAAAAATGCCCATCTTTGTTATAGATACCTATACCCGACGCATCTTTACCCGACTGGGTTACGATGCTGCAAACGATTCTTATGTAAATTTCCAGTCCCTTTTCAGCACAAACCTCCCCCACCACGTAAAGCTCTTCAACGAGTACCATGCCTTGCTGGTTAATCACGGCAAGGAAGTGTGTAAAAAAATACCCCTGTGCGGTAAATGCTGCATAGGGGTATTATGTAGTTATCAAAGCGACAAACAGGCTAAGGCTTGATATCGATAGTATAGTTCTTGAGCACGGCATCTATTGCCGCCGCCGATTTCTCATCCGGCATAACCAAGGGCAGCCGCGTTATACCCACGTTCAAACCTATCTTATTCAGCGCATACTTCGTTGGGCAAGGGTTTGACACCATAAACATGGCATCTATAAGCGGCAGCAGCCCTCTGTGTATGGTAGCTGCCTCTTTATTATTACCAACCAGTGTTTTATCGATCATGTCCTTCATCTGTAGTCCCACCAGATGAGATACAACGCTTACTACTCCACGACCGCCCATGGCCACTACAGGAAAGGTATCACCATCATTACCGCTGTAAACCATGAAGTCATCTGCCGTGCCTTCTATTATCTTGGCTATCTGCGTCAGGTTACCGCTGGCCTCTTTAACGGCCACTATGTTAGCTATCTTGCTCAGTCGTATAACGGTATCCACCGCAAGGTTGGTGACTGTTCTTCCGGGCACGTTATACAGCATGCAGGGCAGTTTCGTAGCTGCAGCAATAGCTTTGAAATGCTGATACAGCCCCTCCTGAGAAGGCTTGCTATAGGGCGGCACCACCATTAATATGGCATCAGCACCTGTTTTTTCTGCCTCTTTGGTAAGCTCAATGCTTTCGGCTGTATTGTAGGTGCCTGTATTTGCCACAACGCTTCCGCGATCACTAATCGTCGATTTTATCTCAGAAAATAGCTTTAGTTTTTCCTCGTTGCTCAGCGTCGGTGCCTCTCCAGTAGTGCCGGATAGAATGAACCCCTCGCTGCCAGAATCGAGTAGAGCGAGTGCAAGCTTCTTTGCCTGGCCATAATCAACTTCGCCCTTATTATTGAAGGGCGTCACCATAGCAGTTAGTAATCGACCAAGCTCACTCATTTCTATCCCCTTACACCAGTTCCATTTGAACCAGTTGTTCTGCAATCTGCACCGCGTTAAGAGCAGCGCCTTTTCTCAAATTATCGGAAACCACCCACATGGCCAAGCCACACGGATGCGAGTTATCAAGTCTGACGCGCCCCACGAAAACGTCGTCCTGCCCCGTCGCCGACCATGCATGCGGATAGAGGCTTACACCCGGATCATCCAGCACCTGAACACCAGGAGCATGATTCATTATATGCCTCGCCTCTTCAACCGACATGGGTTCGGTCAACTCAAGATGCACCGACTCACTGTGACTGATAAACACAGGTACACGTACGCAGGTTGCCGAAATGGCTATAGAATGGTCGTGCATGATCTTGCGGGTCTCTTCGACCATCTTCCATTCCTCTTTGGTATAGCCATTGTCAAGAAACACATCTATTTCCGGCAATACGTTGAACGCGATCTGATGCGGATAAACGTGAGGCATGGTCTCATGCCCATCTAGCACCTGTCTGCTCTGGTTGGTAAGCTCATCGATGGCGGCTTTACCCGTACCGGCAACCGACTGATAGGTATCCACCACAATCCTTTTTATGGGATTTACCTGATGAATCGGATATATAGCGGCAACCATCTGCATTGTAGAGCAATTAGGATTGGCGATGATGCCTTTGTGCTTTTTGATATCATCAGGGTTCACCTCAGGCACCACCAAAGGCACCTTCTTGTCCATTCTCCACGCCGAGCTGTTGTCCACCACCACCGCACCAGCTTTGGCCGCAACCTTGGCAAAGCGCTTGCTGGTTTCACCACCTGCGGAAAACAAGGCGATATCGATATTCTTAAACGAATGGTTGGTTGTCTCCTGTACCTCGTATTCATTACCATTGAAAACCAATTTCTTACCGGCAGAGCGATGCGAGGCAAGCATCCTGATTTGGGCAATAGGAAACTGACGCTGCTCAAGAATCTTTATAAA
>DAOUZV010000186.1 GCA_030665485.1 Chloroflexota bacterium
CCTTGCACGGAGGAGGCCAGTGGCTCGAATCCCCTCAGCTCCCCCATTTCTTTTCCTCCAACTACCTCGACTGCCCGTCGCTACCCACCAACCTATTGCTCTACAACTCGCCTCTTCTTCAGCCAAGTGAAACGCACTATCAGTAGCATCGGCAGTCCAGCCACAAGCAGAACCTTCTGCAAAACGGGCATGTAAGACCAAAAACCCTCCCACCACACACTCACTATCTCCGTTATCGATATGCTGGGAAACTTGAACGTCCGCTCTCCCGTTTCCGGATCCTGCCGGTAATAACTAACGTCTGAGTTCTCGGACGATGAGCCCGTTTTGCCCTCGTAATCCACCCACATATGGGTTATGGAGACGTTTATGCTGTAGGGAATGTCCTTCGCTTCAAGTACGGATGCCAGCACCAAGGCGCGTGCTTTGCAGTCTCCGGTACCCCGTTCCAAGGTCTCTTCCGCGCTGGGGAAGTACCACGGCATGTTGTGAACTTCCCAGTCGTAGCGGTAAGGTATGCGCTCAAGCACCTCGCTCTCGATGTCTGCCGGATCGTCGGACAGCTCCGACGCAAGCTGTGTCACGGCGGCTGTGTCGATCTCCGGGGCAAACACCCGTTTGATGCTTATCACCAGGTTCGCTGGGTTGGGATACAGCACCAGCAGTACCCACAGTAGCACTATGAGGATGAACCATCGTCTGTAGATTTTGCCAATGCGCGCCCATAAATTCATCGTGCGTTCCCTTATGGTCCTCTATAATATAATACGCTAAATCTGTAAAAAGGTTTATTCTCATCGTCTTTTTCGATCACCACCGATTTCTGCCACCATACAACCTCAATGTCTCTTTAACTGCGCTTTGGAACAATGGTATAATCCTGCATATAATTTAGTTTTAGATATCCAAGCACATCGAAATCCAGTGCGACTGAAATAAGGGGGAAACATGCCGTCTAAAGAGGAACTCAAGAAAAACGTATGCGACGTTATCGAGCGCAATGCAGAGCAGATAATCGCAGTAGCAGAAAACATCGCCAAAAACCCGGAAACGGGCTTCCGCGAGGTAGAAACCGCAAAGTTGCTCACACGAAAGCTTACCGAGATGGGCATAGAGTTTAAAGACGGCCTTGCCATTACCGGCGTAAAGGCGCTGCTCAATGACAACGTCGACGGCCCCACCGTAAGCGTGCTTGGAGAGCTAGATGCTTTGATCGTACCGGCCAACCCCAACGCCAACCCTCAAACCGGCGCCGCCCACGCCTGTGGCCACAACGCCCAGATAGGCATGCTCGTCGGCGTGGCATTGGGTCTCAAGGAAGCGAGCACTCTGCCGTCGCTCAGCGGCAAAGTTGCCCTCATGGCCGTCCCCGCCGAAGAATATATAGAGATAGAGTACCGCGACGGCCTGCGCCGCGAAGGCAAGCTGTCGTATCTGGGTGGCAAGCCTGAGCTGATAAAGCTGGGCCACTTCGACGATGTGGACATGGCCATCATGACGCACACAGGCAAGGAACGCGACGGCTACCTCATCGGCGCTCGCGGTGGAACCAGCAACGGCTCCATAGCCAAGCGCATCGAGTTCATCGGTAAGGGAGCCCACGCCGGAGCCGCGCCCCACGAGGGGGTAAACGCTTTGAACGCTGCTACCATTGCCCTTTCCGCCATACACACACAGCGCGAAACCTTCAAGGATGAGGACACCATCAGGGTGCACCCCATCATCACCAAGGGTGGCGGCTCGGTAAACGCCGTTCCGGATGATGTACGCGTGGAAACCTTCGTCCGGGGTAAAACCATAGAGGCTATTCTGGATGCCAACGAAAAGGTGGACCGTGCCCTGCGCGCCGGTGCGCTGGCGGTGGGAGGCAGTGTGCGTATAACCACCCTGCCTGGCTACTTCCCCATGGTAAGTGACCCCATATTGCGCGATCTGTTCGCATCCAACTCGGCTGCCCTGCTGGGAGAGGAAAAGGTGATACCGATTGATCCCGGCCATCACGGCACCGGCTCCACCGATCTGGGTGATCTCAGTCATATCATGCCCTGTCTTTGCGGCTACTGCGCCGGGGCTACGGGTATGATGCATGGCAGCGACTTTGTGATCGAGAATTATCAGCTTGCCGTTGTCACACCGGCCAAGGTCATGGCCATGATGATAATAGACCTGCTTGCAGACGACGCCAAAACTGCAAAGGATATTCTCGCCGAATATAAGCCTCCCATGACTAAGCAGGAGTACCTTGCCTCGATGGAGGATCTGCTCAAACAGGAGGAGTACCAGGGGTAGCCATCTTCAACCACTAAGGGATAATTGCGGTTTGACACAAAGAGGCGCAGGATACATCCTGCCGGGGGTTTTAAGGGTATCGTCCAGTCTTGGGGGATACAGTGGGTTGATAAACCACTCTCATATTGACATCGCCCGCCAACCTCACTACACTAATAACACTCATTTCTATACTGAAGCGATTTTATTAATAACGATTGTAGGAGGCATTCCATGGCTGATCTTGCTAAAGAGCTTATGA
>DAOUZV010000036.1 GCA_030665485.1 Chloroflexota bacterium
AATATCATCCTGCAGCTTGAACTTGAGCAGGTAGTACTGCTCATCTGTTTCCGGATTGCTTGCCTGCTGGATTACGGCGTTGTCGTATCCCATTCCAAGCAGCGTATCGCGCAGCTCGGTCTGCTCCACCGTTTCCTCAAAGTTGATGGTCATGGTGTAGCCGCCCTCAAAATCGATGCCCAACTTGAGTTGAGCCACACTTAAGGATATGATTCCGGCCAGTATTACAAGGCCCGATATGATGAAGAACCGTTTTCGTTTTTTTGCAAAATTGAGCATCTTTTACTCTTGCTTCTGTGACCCGCCAAAAAAGAGGCTGGTCTTTTTTGCTATGCGTGTGCCTATGAAAAGCCGCAGCAGCGACTTTGTTATCAGTATGGCGGTGAGCATGCTTACCGCAACGCCGATAAGCAGGGATAAGGCAAAGCCCATGACTATGGTGGTTCCCAGGGTGTTGCCGAACCAGTACAGGATTATACAGGTGATTATGGTTGATATATTGCTGTCGCGGATGGACGTCCACGCTCTGTCGAAGCCGGCCTCAATGGCCGCTCCCACGGTTCTGCCGAAGCGGATTTCTTCCCTTAGGCGCTCGAATATGAGCACGTTGGCATCAACGGCCATGCCGATGGATAGAACGAGAGCGGCGATACCGCCCAGTGTGAGCGTTATGGGCACCAGTTTGAAAATAGATAACACGATGAGAACATAGATTATCAGCGATATGCTGGCCAGCAGGCCGGGCCGCCGGTAGTAGATGATCATGAAAAGCAGCACCAGCGCCAGGCCTATGCCGCCGGCAAGCAAGCTCTTGTTGAGGGAGTCGGCGCCCAGGGTGCCGCTGACGAAGTAGTTGTATTGATATTCCAGCGGTATGGGCAGAGCACCCTGATTGAGCTGGATGGCCAGAATGAGGGCTTCATCCCTGCTCAGCCCCGTGATTTCGCCCGAACCCTCTTCGATCTGAGTTGCCACATTAGGCGCCCTGATGACCTCGTTGTCAAGAAAAACGCCCAACTTTTTACCTACCAGGTCTTCTGTAATCTGACTTAGAAGCTTAACGCCGTCACCCTGCACTTTGAAGAGGACAACTATCTCGGTACCTATGCCGCCCTGGCTCGGCCGCGAAATGGCGCTGGATTCGGCCGCAAGATATTCGCCAGTTAATTGTATTATTTCACCGTCAATCTCGCCGGTGGCCGGTATCCACTGGGTGATGCTGGCGCTCTCAGAATATCCAACCCTCGCCGCATCCGTCAAAGTGACTATGTTGTTATCGGTATCAAGGGATTCTATTACATAGTCGCTTCCATCCCAAGCAGTGCCTATTCTTATGCTGCTGTTTACGGTTAAACTAGAGGCGTCATCAACGGTTATCGCTGTATCGCCGGCAGATACTGTCGCTGCCAGGTTGGTCTTGCCATCCTCCGCCTCCTCAGCCAGTTTGCGGAAGTCCAGTTCTGCGGTTTGACCAATCAGGGCAAGTACATCTTCCAGTTCCTCTTGAGTATGGATTCCCGGCAGCTGTATGGAGATACCGCCACCCTCTACGGCGACTATGGGCTCGTCCACGCCGTAGGCGTTTACGCGGTTTTCAATGATGTTTCTTACTTCGGCAAGCTGACCTTCAGGGTTTGGTGATTCGGATGTATCCGCTTCATATACGACGTGGACTCCGCCGCGCAGGTCGAGGCCCAGCTTCCATTCCTCTCTTCTGAAACTGCCAATACCGAAAGCGGTGGCACATACCCATATGGTAAGGCCGACGAGGATGCATATTGATGTTAGTCTTATAAGCTTGTTTTTGCGCATAAAAACATCCCGCCTTAACTTTTAAGAACGGGCAATTGCTACAAATAATACTATATTACAGCTCAATTGAAAAGACGTTTGGTCAAATTGATTGCCTCGTCTTTTGAATGTATTTCCCCTGCCGCCTGAGCCTCACGTACCGTTTCCAGTATCGTCCCCATCTCGGGTCCGGGTTCTATTCCCATCTCGATAAGATCGTTTCCGTCTATCAGTTTGGGTGGTTTTACCACATTCTGCTCCTGCGAATGTTTGAGCATGACGTATTTTATTAACTGTATGTGATAGTTCCAATGCTCTTTATTCAGCAGGGGCCCTCGCGCGGCGAGATGATCGGCGAGGCTCAGCAGTAGTATGTCGAAGGCATCATCTTCCGTATCCCGGTAGTAGCGGTATATGGCGCGGTGTGTTGGCATCTCCCAGTTGTTGCTTAATTGAGTGGGGCGCATGTGCTGTTCGATTATGCGTTCTGCGGTTTTGATTTCTTTTCCACTGAAACGCAGCCTGGTCATAAGGCTTTTAGCCATCTGCGCGCCATCTTTGCTGTGGCCCAAGAACCGCATGCGCCCGTCTTCCTCGATGCTTTTGGTAACGGGCTTGCCTATGTCGTGAAGCAGGGCGGCTATTTTAAGTATGGTCATGCGCGAGTGTCCGCTGCTTATTTCCTGGCGGAAGTGGTTTGTCAGTTCATCCGTCCACGGTATCTCCGCCAGACCGTTCTGCCCCGTCCCGATATTCGTAAATAGCTTGTCCAGGGCGGCAACGGTTTCTATAGAATGGTTGAAGACGTCCCAGTTGTGTTCCTTGGGCTGATCAACACCCTTGCAGGCGTCGAGCTCCGGCAGCAATGGCGAGATAAGGTTAAGCTCATCCATGAGGCGCAGTACCGTGTATGACTGGTTAGTGGCGATGGAGGAGCAAAACTCGTCGCGTATGCGCTCACCGGCAACAGCGGACGCTAGGTGAGCATCACGTTTTATGAAGGATTTGGTTTTTTCTTCAATGTCGAAGCCGAGCTCAGCGGCGTGGCGTATCGCCCGCAGCAATCGCACCGGATCCTGTTTGAAGATATCATCGCTGGTTGCTCTTATGGTTTTTTGCAGGAGATCGTTGTAGCCATTTTGGGGGTCGATCACTGTTAGCTTTTCTGCTATCCAGTTCAAGTTTACGGCCATGGTGTTGATGGTAAAATCGCGTCTGGCCAGATCGTCATCGATGCCGTTTTCGATTGTGGAAAAGTCCAGATCGAATTCCGGCAGGACTACTCTGGCTACCTTGTTGTCATTGTCCAGTAGCACAAATTTACCGTCGAGCTCCGCCGCTATCTCTTTTGCTACCGCCGTCGCATCGCCCAATACGGCGATATCAACATCTTGCGTACCTTTGCCGAGCAAAGCGTCACGGACGTAGCCGCCGACAAGGTATGTTTGGATGCTTCGCTGGGATAGAAAATCAGCAAGACGGTGTATTACTGCGGAGGTTCGTTCATCTATGGACAGAGTTATATCTGGCATGTTGTTAGATTTCCCGCTGATCGGGGTCAGGTATCATCTCGATTTTATAAAGCTTGTCTTTATTTACAAGGCGGTTTGTGTATAGTATCCCGTTTAGGTGGTCTATTTCATGCTCAAGCACCTGAGCCAAAAGCCCGTCGGCTTTTATCCTCATCTTCTCGCCGTTCAAATCCAGCGCCTTTACCTTGACCGTCTCCGAACGGGTGATCTCGCCACGATATCCGGGATAACTGAGGCATCCCTCCGTAACCTGCCGCTCGCCCTTCTGTTCAGTTACCTCCGGGTTGATTAGAATTATCGGTTCTTCTTCGGGTATTTCGATTACTGTTAGCCTCAGCGGCTCGCCTACCTGCGGTGCGGCAAGGCCCACGCCATAAGCCTTGCGCATGGTTTCCAGCATGTCGTCGGCCAGCTTCTTGAGTTCCTTGCCGAAGCTGCGCACGCGTTTTGCTTTCTGCTCAAGTATAGGTTCTCCGAATCCCAAAATCTCGCGGATTGCCATTTATCCCTCTATATCGTTCAGTATTATTCGATTATATGTCAGTATAAACTGCAATGCAAATAGCTTGCTATGACTTTTCTCTCTTTTTAGCGGAAGGGTAAGGCTAGAGGAGGCTGACCGGGTCGATGTCCACCGACCAGCCGTTGGGTATGACCACCTTATTTAATAGTTCCAGCGGGTTTTGGCTGCGTATCACGATCTGCCACCTGTATCTGCCGCGCAGTCTTTCTATAAATGAAGGCGATGGGCCTATGAGGCCTGTGTTGGCAAGACCCCACACGTTTATCTCGCGCACAAGCAGCTTGTATAGCCGCTGTGCCTCTTTCTGGCAGCGCTCGGCGTTGTTGTGGGTATACAGCAGCAGCGCCAGTTTGCTGAAAGGCGGGTAGTTGAGCTGACGCCTGTACGATATCTCTTTACCATAGAAATCGTCGTAGTCCTGTTTTGATGCGGCGGCCACTGCGTAATGCTCCGGGTTATAGGTTTGTATTACGACCTTGCCGCGCTGTATATCACGGCCGGCCCTGCCTGCCACCTGCGTGAGTATCTGAAAGGTACGCTCTCCCGCCCTGAAGTCGGGCAGGTGCAATGCTATATCGGCGCTGATGACCCCAACCAGGGTCACCAGCGGCATGTCCAGCCCCTTGGCCACCATCTGCGTGCCGATGAGTATATCGGCCTGATGCGCCAGAAACTTGTTTAGAATATCCTCGTGCGAGTGTTTCCCCTTGGTTACATCGCGGTCCCACCTCAGGATACGTGCTGCTTTGAACCACTTGGCCACTTCCTCGGCCACCTTCTGGGTGCCGACACCGAGGAATTTTATTCTCCTGCTGCTACAGTTGGGGCATAAATCGGGTACGGTGGTACGATAGTTGCACTGATGGCAAATGAGCCCCTGTTCTGCCGAGTGGTAGGTCATGGACACTTGGCACCTGCGGCAGCTTATCACGTGTCCGCAGTCACGGCACTGCACGAATGATGCCGTTCCACGCCGATTAAGGAATAAAATCACCTGTTCTTTGGCTGCCAGTGTCTCAGATATGGCCTGTGACAGCGGTCTGCTGAAGATACTCCTGTTGCCCTTTTTCAGTTCATCGCGCATGTCAACCAGCTCAACCTCGGGCAGCTCCTTCTTAGCTTCTTTGGCTATCCGTTCCGGTAGTTCAAGCAAATGGTATGCGCCGCTTTTGGCGTTAAAGTAGCTGGACACATCCGGCGTGGCGCTGCCCAGAATCACGGTTGCGCCGGTAAGCTCGCTCAGTTTAACTGCCACATCTCTTGAGTGGTAGCGCGGCGATTGCTCCTGTTGTTTGTATGTCCACTCATGCTCTTCATCTATTACTATGAGGCCGATAGCGGGCTGCGGCGCAAAAATGGCTCCCCGCGAGCCGATAACTACATCGAATAAGCCCTCTTTTATGCGTTGCCACTCGTCATATTGTTCTCCGGGAGACAGTCTGCTATGCAATACGGCTACCCTGTCTGGAAAGCGCGATGAGAAGCGTGTGATAGTTTGCGGGGTTAGCGATATTTCCGGTACTAGTACTATGCCCTTTTTGCCCTGCGCGACGGTTTGCTCCAGTGCGCGTAGGTAGATCTCAGTTTTACCGCTGCCGGTGACGCCATGCAGCAGGAACACCTTTCCTGCGCCGTCGCTTGTATCATTTATGTCGGCTTCTATATCACGCCAGATGGTTTCCTGTGCTTGGGTAAGTATGGGAGGCATTGCGGTCTGGAAACTATAATGGGCAAGTGGATCTCGATGAACCCTTGTTTTTTCTATAGATATGATTTCTTTGTCGACAAGCGTTTTAACCGATGACTGTGAGAATTCACGCCGTGCTGCGGTTGCGGGAATCGGTTTTGTTGCTTTGATAAGGCACTGAAGTAATGCTGTTTGCTTGTTGGGCTTGGTATTATCAAGTAGTTCTTTACCTTCTTTAGGAGAGATATTTAACTTAATGTATTCTCGAAATTTAGGCGCAACTTTCGGTTTTATAGTTTTATAATCTTTTTGCACCATGCATAAATTTAAAAGAATGCGTATCTCGGGTGCTGTTTTACGCTTGCCGAGAGCTTTGTAAAGTTCCTTTGATTCGATTCTACCCTTATTGCGGATATATTCTAGGATTTCTTTTTGTTTTTCAGTGACTGGCTCTCTGTTAGGTGTAGGCGTGTCACTTTCGAAGCAGAAGAAAGTCAATGCTTTTCTTTCGAATCCAGTGGGGAGCATCAATGAAGCAGCATAGAAGTAAGGGGACAAGTAGTTGTCGCCAATCCATCGTGCCATCTCAATCTGATGAGGCGCAAGCAGGGGGTAGAGGCTTATGAGGCTATCTATAGGTTTGGTATCTTCAAAAAGGGGAGTTTCGGTTACGCCAAAGACTATTCCTTGAACCAGCCTAGGCCCGAAAGGAACCCAGACCGCGTGTCCGGGTTCAAGCTCAAGTCCTTGTGGTATGGCATAGCTAAAGGTTCTGGGCTGGGCTACCGGAGAGTTGACAGCAACCTCAGCATACATCCTTTATCCTTAGTATCTTTTCTCCTTGATGCGGGGGAGTTTCCATTTAAAGTCGCGCAGGTAATATAGCTTGGCGCGGCGCACTTTGCCGTGACGTTTTACCTCTACCTTCTCCACCCTGGGTGAGTTGAAAAGAAAGGTACGCTCCACACCGACGCCATGAGCAACACGCCTGACGGTAAAATTGCCGCCAATGGCAGTATTGCGGATGCGCATTACCACGCCCTCAAAGGCCTGTATGCGCTCTCGTGTGCCCTCAACCACCTTGGCGCTTACCCTTACGGTGTCGCCCGGGCCGAAATCGGGAATGTTGGGATTGCCAACAGGCTCCTCTATTTCCTTTGTATCATCAACAGGTTCAATTTCCTCGCTGGTTTCTTCCACTGCTTCTTCGGCGCTGGCTTCTACGGCATCATCTGCGGTAGCCTCAGGAGCTTCGGCGCTTTCGGTAGCTTCGACTGCCTCCGTAGTTTCCTCTACCGCTTCAGCAGCCACTTCTGTGGTATCTTCAGCGCTGGAATCTGTAGTTTCAACATTTTCAGTATTCTCGGTGGGTTCAACTGTCTCATTGGTGTCCATTTTTATCTATCCTTTATCTCATTCTGTATAATTTGCCTCTCGCTTTCAGAGAGGTCTGCATCTTTTAGCAAATCGGGTCGGCGTTTTGCCGTCTTCTTAATAGATTGCTGCCTTCGCCACTTGGTGATCTCGGCGTGGTTACCCGACAGCAATACCGCCGGCACTTCCCATCCCTGATACTGTGCCGGCCTGGTGTACTGCGGGTACTCCAGCAGGCCGTTCATCATAGAATCTTGCTCTATTTCGGCCCCCAGTGCACCGGGCAGACGTCTTATTATAGCATCAACCACCACCATTGCTGCAAGTTCGCCGCCGCTGATCACGTAATCCCCGATGGAAATCTCATCGGTTACCATGTGTTCCCTGACCCGCTCATCTACACCCTCATAGCGTCCGCATATGAGAATAAGGCGGGATTTTTGGGCCAGATTATCAGCTGTCTTTTGGCTGAACTGTCTGCCCTGAGGTGTGAGCAGCACCGTAGGTGTGCCGTTTTCAATATTCAGCTTTGTTAAGGAATCAAACAGGGGCTCCGGCATCATCACCATTCCCTCGCCGCCACCGTAAGGGTAGTCGTCCACTACCTTATGTTTGCCTATACCACTATTTCTTATATTATGCAGTTCGATTTGAACTATGTTGTTATCGATAGCGCGCTTTATGATACTGTGGCCGAAAGGGCCACCGAACATTTCGGGGAACAGAGTTAGTATGTCGATGCGCATTTTAAGTGCCTACGGTTCCGCGGTCCCACATTCCTCCACCTCACCACGCAGCGTTTCTATGGCATGAGGTAGGGCTGGCAATATGGCATCCAAACATTCGGTTACCGCTTTTGGGCTTCCCGGCAGATTGATTATCAAGGTTCTTTTACGAATTCCAGCCAGCGCCCTGCTCAGCATTGCCGTAGGAACTTTGGTCAGGCTGTACGCTCTCATCGCCTCGCCGAAACCGGGAACCTCTTTGTCTATTATCGACAGTGTTGCCTCTGGCGTGACATCTCTTGGCGCAAGCCCTGTGCCACCGGTGGTAACGACGAGATCAACCTCACCGGAATCGGCCCAAGATGTAAGCCTTTGGGCTATTAAATGCTTTTCGTCGGGCACAATATCTTGTTTGGCGATGGTCACATTCAAAGGGCTCAGCGTTTTTTGTATTGCCTCGCCGCTGAGATCCTCCCTTTCATGCCGCGAGCCTTTGTCGCTTACAGTCAATACACCTACACTAAACATAAAACACCTTAGATAAAAATACCATACGGCAACCCCAATGTAAAGCGTAGCTAATTTTGGCGATTTTTTAAGGAGGGCTTGACAAATGAAATAAGTGTGCTATCATGTGGGGAACAGTGGGGATTAGTGGGTGATAGTGGTGAAGTGCGTCGTGAAGGCGTTATGGTACTTTCTGGTAAGGAGCGGAGATGACAGAGTCCAAGTACAATGCTTTCCTTAAAAAGTTCGATATGTCACCGAAGACAAAGTCAAAAATTAAAAAAGGGAAAGAAGTAAAGGTGTAGCCGATGTTTTTCGGTGAGTATGAATACACCATAGACCAAAAAGGCAGGGTGACTATCCCTCCCAAGTTCAGAGAAGCCTTTAAGGGGGGTATAGTCCTTTTGCGCAGCTACGACAAATGCATTACCGCCCGTACCGTTGCTGAGTGGGGCAGAATGGCGGAGCAGCTTTCCCGTCTGCCGGTTACCCAGTCGAAAACGAGAAGACTTAACCGTGCCACCTTCTCTAGCGCCTTCAGCCTTGATCTGGATGGGCAGGGAAGGGTTGTGCTTCCGGCAACATTGCGACAGTATGCCGGCGTTACCAATGAAGTGGTAATAGCTGGTGTTAGAGATTGTTTGGAAATTTGGAGTAAAGAAGATTGGTTAGCGGAACAACAATTGATAAGAGAGCAGGTATGGCAGATCGCAGAGAGCATCGAGGATCGGGCATAACGGCTCATATTCCGGTTTTACTCGCGGAAAGCATTGAGGCGCTACGGGTGAAACGTGGGGGAAGCTACATTGATTGTACAGTTGGGGGAGGGGGACACGCACAGGCGATACTGGAGGCCGGTGGAAGGCTGGTTGGACTTGATGCCGATCCGCAGGCGATAAAAGCGGCCCAGGGAAAACTCAAGAATTTTGGCCGTCTTACTTTGGTCAATGAGAACTTCGGTCATCTGGCCGACGTTTGTAAAAGTTTGAATCTTTCGATAGTAGATGGGATTCTGTTTGACCTCGGTATGTCATCTTTACAGCTTGAGGTTAGCGGCAGGGGCTTTAGCTTCATGAGAGACGAGCCGCTGGATATGCGGTTCAGCCCGCAACAATCCGTTACCGCCGCCGATATAGTCAACAGCTATTCAGTAGATGATCTTGCCAAGCTTATCGGTAAGTATGGCGAGGGATCGAGGAGCAGGACCATCGCCGCTCACATAATGCGCAATCGCCCCATAACAACCAGCGGACAGCTTGCCGAGATTGTGGCAAGGGCTGTGGGCAGAAGGGGCAGAATACATCCGGCCACCCAGACTTTTCAGGCCTTGCGCATAGCTGTAAACAATGAGCTGGATAATCTAAAAATCGGGCTTGCTCAGGCAATCGATCTGCTAGCCCAAAGGGGACGAATAGCAGTTATTAGTTTTCATTCACTTGAGGATGGCTTTGTGAAGGAGATTTTCCGCAAAGAATCCAGCGAGTGTATTTGCCCCGCCGGTACGCCCGTGTGTATATGCAATCACGAACCCAGATTGAAATTGACCAGACGTAAGCCCGTTCAGCCGACAAGTGAGGAAATAGCAAACAACCCCAGAAGCCGTAGCGCACGGTTGAGAGTGGCCGAGAAAGTTTGACATTTTGACAGGTGTTGAAAGTGGGGGATAAGGAAAGGGGGATGAAGAAATGGAACTTCAGCTAGGACCGGAAACAGAAAAACAGGTTGATCAGCTGTATTCTACCTTGGAAGAGTCACTTATTCATTTAAGGAGAGTTCGAGA
>DAOUZV010000002.1 GCA_030665485.1 Chloroflexota bacterium
GTTCATGCAACTGGCGCAAGAGATTACAAAAACAAAGCCGCTGCTCATATGGAAAGGCGGTAAAACCGGTGCCGGTGCAGAGGCAGCCGCATCGCATACAGGATCACTTGCCGGCTCGTACGACATCTGGACCGCCGCCATCAAGCAAATAGGAGCAATTAAAATAAAAAACCTTGAGGAAATGGTGGATACCATCATCGGCCTGCGCTACCTGCCCGGTTTTAAAGGCAACCGCGTTGCCATCATCGGCGGTGTGTACCGTGGCGGCGGTGGTTTCAGTGTAAGCGCAAGCGACGCCTGCGTCAGCGCCGGGCTGGATGTACCGGAGATTGAGCAAAAAACAAAAGATGAGATCATACAATACGTCAATCCCGCAGGCGCTATACTAAGAAATCCGATAGATATCGGTCCCCGCGGCCCTGAAGGCAGATTGCCCAAGATAATTGAGGCCGTTTGTGATGATCCTAACGTCGATCTGGTAATCGTCGATCCCACGTTTCTCACCTCGGGGCTGTCGGATGCAAAGTCAAGACTGGTTGACTCCGTGGTGAAACTGGCAGACAGCCTTTCCGATATAAAAAAGCGCAAAAACAAACCCATAGTTAATATATTCTCCAAGCACCTTGACCCAGATATGCAGGGTGAGTTGATGCGCAGCCACATAGAAGCACAGAT
Source organism: Chloroflexota bacterium (assembly GCA_030665485.1). Taxonomy (GTDB): domain Bacteria; phylum Chloroflexota; class Dehalococcoidia; order JABGRK01; family JABGRK01; genus JABGRK01. The sequence goes on from DAOUZV010000002.1 coordinate 676, forward strand.
ACCAGTCTACCCCACACTGGAACGCGCCGCTGCGGCCATCTACAACGTGGGCCGGTACTTCAGAAACAGATAAATGGAATAAACGCAATGGAAGTAAAACACCTGCACAACTGGGATGTCTCCACCAAAGAAGCTGTAGAGATTCAAAAAGAGCTGGCGGCACAGATCGATGTCGGCGACGGCATCGGAACCCCATCCCTGATAGCAGGCGTCGACGTTTCCGGCGCCAATGAAGAACGCATAGCCAAGGCGGCGATAGTCATGCTGGACTACCCCGACCTCAATGTCATAGACACCGTCACAATTGAAGCTGAGGTCAACTTCCCATATGTTCCCGGATTGCTCTCCTTCCGCGAGATGCCGCTGCTCATAAAGGTGCTTGAGAAGCTGGACGCCGTGCCCGATTTGGTGCTGGTCGACGGGCAGGGAATCGCCCATCCCAGAAGACTGGGGCTGGCCTCTCATCTGGGGCTGTTTCTAGATATACCGACGATAGGATGCGCCAAGTCGCGCCTCATCGGAACCCACGGAGAGCTGTCAGACAAGGCCAAAACGTGGACGGAACTGTTTGACGGAAACGAGGTCATCGGCGCTGCGGTCAGAACCAAGATCAAAACCAATCCGCTCTATATATCCGTGGGGCACAAGATAAGCCTACCCAAGGCTATTTACTGGACGCTGCAATGCTGCAAAAAACACCGCCTGCCGGAACCAACGCGTCTGGCACATCAAGCCGCCTCCGGAAAACCTTAGAAATATGCGAATCGACCTGTTATAATAATAAACAAGGTGATTTAATGCAGGAACTTTTAAGCAAACTGGAAAACCTCAAACAGCGCATCAATACAATCATGGTGCGTCTTTGACATAGCCTCGCAAGAAAAAGCAATCTCAAACATAGAAAAACAATCCTCTGAAGCAAACTTCTGGGCAGACCAGGCTAAAGCTCAAGGTGTAATGCGCCAGTTATCCGAGATAAAAAACACCGTTTCCATCTGGCACGATCTGGAGCAGAGAGCCGAGGCGATATACGATCTTATCTACGTGGCCATCGATGAAGACGAAGCCTCTATGGAGGATGAATTCATCGCGGAGGCCGAAAAGCTGGGGTCTGAGGTCGAGGAGCAGGAGATGCTGCTGGCGTTTGCCGGTCAATACGTTAAGAACAGCGCTATTTTGGCCATACACGCAGGTGCCGGCGGCACCGAATCCCAAGACTGGGCTGAGATGCTAATGCGCATGTACCTGCGCTGGGGCGAGCGTAAAGGATACGATACCGAGATACTCAAAAGATCACCCGGCGACGAGGCGGGTATCAAAAGCGTGATGATTGATATCAGGGGCGACTGGGCCTACGGCTACCTTAAAGCCGAGCGCGGTGTGCACCGGCTGGTACGCCTGTCACCATTCGATGCCGATCATGGACGACATACGTCTTTCGCCCTCGTTGAGGTGCTTCCCGAGGTGGAAAACGATGTGGATGTGAACATCAGCCCCGATGATCTCAAAATAGATATGTTCAAGTCCAGCGGCCCTGGTGGCCAGAATGTTCAAAAAAACAGCACCGCCATCAGAGTGACGCACATTCCCACCGGCATCGTCGTCACCTGCCAAGACGAGCGCTCGCAGTACCGCAACAAGGAGATAGCCCTCAAAATCCTCAGGGCACAGCTTATCGAGCGTGAGCTGGAAAAACAGGCGCAGGAGCATGCCAGGCTAAAGGGAGAGCACATAACTGCCGGATGGGGTAACCAGATACGCAGCTACGTACTGCATCCATACAAGATGGTCAAGGATCACCGCACAGCGTATGAAACCAGCAATCCAGATACAGTACTGGATGGATATATCGATGGATTTTTAATGGCCTACCTTAAATCACACCACAATGAATAGATAAGTCCTACGACGACTGACCCTGATCATCTCCGCTCGGCCGATCTGCTTTCCTGAGCAGATAGATGAGACGCCACAGCGCCGTGACCATAGTGCCAACGGCCAACACCCATAGAAAGTAGATGAGCACGTTGCTGAATATGAGCCCCGCCGCCAGCAGGATAACCCGCTCCGGCCTGGTAAAAAAGCCCACCTTGCAGTCAAGTCCAAGCCCCTCGGCTCTGGCGCGGGTGTAGCTTACCATCATTGAGCCGGCAAGTGTAACAAAAACCAGAATAACGCCCAGATTCAACGGGGATGCATACAGATAATAAACGACCAATCCGATGAGAACCGCCGCCTCGGAGAACCTGTCCAGAACCGAATCGAGGACAGCTCCCGCCTTGGTGATCTTGCCCGTAGCTCGTGCCAGCGCGCCGTCCAGCATGTCGAAAAGTCCGGAAAAAAGCAGTAACAGTCCGGCGGCCAATAGATACTCATAGGCAACCAGAACGGCGACAACAACGTTTAGTAAAAATCCAGTGATGGTCAGGGTATTGGGAGTAACCTTTGTTTTGATAAGAAAACGAGCTATCGGCTCGCTTATCCTGCCACCTACACTGTGTCTGATATCGGTCACTTTTGATCTCCGATGATAACTAAACTTTCCTGCCGTAGCGGCGCATCGTCTCTACATAGAAGTCCATCACCTGCTGTGATACATTTGTCCAGCGGTACCTTTCCGCCTTTATTTTACCATTAGCACGCATCTTTTCCTTCAGCGCATCGTTTTCAAGCACATGCGCCAATCCATCAGCAAGTGCCTTCTCATTCATAGGCTGGACCAGGTAACCGTCTTTCCCATGATCAATCACGCCGGCATATCCTTTGATGTTGGATGCCACCACCGGTGCACCCGCCGCCATCGCTTCCAGCAGCACAATGCCAAAGCTTTCGGCACCCGTAGCCGGCGCACAGAAAACGTCCGCCGTTTTGTAATAACGCGGCAAATCATCGTAAGAAGCATATCCGGTAAAAACAACGTCCTCGTCGTTTCCGCTCTGCCACAGGCGCGCTACCTTGCTCCCCGGCCCAACTATGATAAGGCGTATCTTCTCAAAACGTTTCTTTAGTATTTTAAAAGCGCCCAATAGGTATTTGAGCCCCTTACGCTTTTCGGCATAGCGCCCCACAAAGAGGATGTTTTTCTTGCCGTCGCGGTACTGCTCAAACGGGGGCACTTCTTTGGCAAAATGCGTATACGAGATTCCATTCGGGATGATTCTGTAGTCGCCCGGGAAAAACTTCATGTGAAACTCTTTTGCAGCGGGTGAAACGGCGATCACCCCATGAAGCTGCCTGAAAGATACGTTTTTAAGATAAGGTTTCCACAGCGTATAGCCAATACTGTGGGGATGATACGCATGGAAAGTACCTATATTGATGGTTTTGGACAGGCGCAGCGCGTTTACCGGCAGCCAGGGCAGCATCGGCTCATGCATGTGTAGTATATCAAATTTCTCATCTCTCAGTATCTTTTTGAGCTTGCTCCAAGGCCTGGGGAACAGATTCATTCTGGCGGTTGAGCCACCGCTGGGGATGTAAAAAGTGGGCCTGCCCATGGGGATAACGTCTTTGCCCAAAGGCTGCTCGTAGGAAAACGGCGCCAGTATCTTGACCCGATGTCCCATTTCAACGAAATGATCCTTGAGGTGATCAATATGCGCCTTTACCCCGCCAGGGTGGGCATGATCGTAAGCGGAAACAAGTCCTATCTTCATTTGACAGGTACCTTGCTTTTACCGAATTTTTTCATCAGCAAACGTGGAATACCAACAAACGGAGAGCTCTTGAGTAGTTGTCTCAGTATCTGGCCATAACCTATTTTCTTCAGGCTTATCGGCCCGTTGCTGCCGGCAACCGTCGTTCTATCAACTATGCCCTGCTTAAGGTCGATGGCGCTGTTTCCCGGAAAAAGCGTATAGCCACTGCCTATCATCACCAGAAAATGAGCATCGCTGGCGCCGGTCTCGGAAAGATGGTACCTCTTACGGTTGAGGCGGCGGCTCTTGTCATACGATATCTTAGTGACAATATTGGAATTGACCACCTCGATGCCATCGAGATAAACCCCATCGGTACGGTAGGAGAACTTATCAAGCGCGGTCTGGCCTATGCTGCGCGCAAGCCAGCTCATAGGGTGGGGAACGATGCATAGCCCGCCCTGGTCGTGGACGGCATCCACAGTTTGATCAAGGCTCATCAGGCTGGGTATGGGCTGCTCTATGTATACGGCTATCAGATGGCCGTGAATGGTGGTCACCTCCATGCCCATCACCACTTCAAAACGGTAGTTCTTCTTGGCCGCCAGCTCCCGCGCCACAAAGCTGCCCCGCAAATCGTCGTGGTCGGTTACGGATATAATGTCCAATTTAGTCTTATTCTCCACGTACTCCAGAATCTGGTACACACTGGCCATGCCGTCAACAAGGCTGCTGTGAATATGCAGATCGGCAATCCCGTAACCTTCCGGCCTTTCCCATTTACCCATATCTTTTATTTAAACCCCTAACCCTTTAGACCTGATTATAAAGACAAAGGTCAAAGCCAGCATACCCAGCCTTGACCCAGTAAATATCGTTTGGCAAAACAATCATTTTTGCCCATTTAAAGTTGTCGGCTCATCCTGAGGTTGATCTAAAATATAGCCCTCCACCATGTTTCTGGCTTTGTCGTCTGTATATTGGTTCGGCGGCGATTTCATGAAATAGGATGAAGGAGCAACCAGCGACCCCTTCAGTCCTCTGTCCAACGCCAGTTTGGCACATCTTACCGCATCAATTACTACACCTGCCGAATTGGGGCTGTCCCAAACCTCAAGCTTGCACTCAACATTCAGCGGAACATCACCAAAGGTTCTGCCCTCCATACGAATGTAGCACCATTTGCGATCAGATAACCACGGCACGTAATCGCTGGGGCCCACGTGAATATCGCCATCATCAAGCGGATAGTCAAGCTGGGAGGTAACAGCGTTTGTCTTGGAAATCTTCTTGGATTCCAGACGCTCGCGCTCCAACATATTGTAGAAATCGGTATTACCGCCGAAATTCAATTGATAGGTGCGCTCCAGCTTCACGCCGCGGTCGGCAAAGAGCCTGGTGAGCACGCGATGTGTTATGGTGGCACCAACCTGCGACTTGATGTCATCACCTATTATCGGTAGTCCCTTTTCATCAAACCTCTTCTGCCAATACTTCTCACGCGCAATAAACACAGGTATGCAGTTAATCAATGCGCAGCCGGCGGACAGAATCTGCTCCACATACCACTTGGTAGCCTCTTCGCTGCCAACCGGCAGGTAGTTTATTACCACGTGGGTATTTGTTTCCTTAAGTACTTTTACAATGTCGGCGGTCTGGCCCGGCGCTTTCTCTATAATCTTGGAAAGATACTTGCCCAGACCGTCGTGGCACATGCCGCGCACAACCTTTACCCCAGTGTTGGGCACATCGCAGAATTTGAAGGTGTTGTTCGGTTTTACATAGATGGCCTCGGATAAATCCTTGCCTACTTTGTTCTTATCAATATCTATAGCAGCAACAAAGTTTATATCACTGATGTGATATCCACCCAGGTTCACGTGCATCAGACCTGGAACAAAATCGTCCTCAGTCGCATTGGCGTAATAATGCACCCCCTGCACGAACGATGACGCACAGTTTCCTACCCCTATTATGGCAACATTGATCTTATCCACCGATTTGGCCTCCTTTGGCTGTTGCTGTTTTTTTGTACTTTTTTTTGTCATAACTATAGTTCAACTATTATAATCAGATACAGCCGCATTTTACAAGTTTCACGACTAAAGCCGAATATGGGCGGGCTTGTCCCAATAACATATTATATGTTATTCTCAAGTGGAAATTAAACTGAGCGAAAGTGGTAAAAACACCTATGTCATACGATTTTCACACACATACCCTGCTCAGCGACGGTGTTCTATCGCCAGTGGAGATGATTTCGGAGTCGGTGTCCAAAGGATATAAGGTCATCGCAATTACCGATCATGTCGCCGTCGGCTACCTGGACAGGCTGATTTCCGAGATCATAAAGGACTGCGCACTTGCACAGGAAAACTGGCTCATCACCGCGATACCCGGTGTGGAATTGACCCACCTTCCAGTAAAGTCCATCGCCGATGTGGCTAAAAAGGCCAAAGCGGCGGGAGCTAAACTGGTGGTGGCTCACGGCGAAACCATCACCGAAAACGTGGAGCCGGGTACAAACCTGGCGGCGGTGCAGTCGCCCGACGTAGATATACTGGCACACCCCGGACTGATAACGGCCGAAGAAGCTCAGATCGCAGCCCAAAACGGTATCTATCTCGAGATATCGGCCAGAAAAGGGCACTCCTTTACCAACGGACACGTGGTCAAAATCGCCCAGCGGGCAGGGGCCAAACTGATCGTGAATTCGGACGGACACGATAAAGACGATCTGCTTACGCCTGATTTTGCCAGAGCGGTTGCTTTGGGAGCGGGAATTACGGAAGCCGATCTAAACGTTATTCTGAATGATAATCCCCTGGCCCTTCTTGCAAAGCTGGGTATCTCCGTTTAAATCAGCACCTTACGCGGATGCCATTTGCCTATCGACGATTTATACCTGAGTAGTGCGATAAGTTCGCCATCCTCGGTATAGACGCGGCACCAGTCAATATCAGAGCCACTTTCGACGTTCAAATCCACCGAGATGCCGTTTTTGATATCCTTTTCCATGTCGATACTGACGATAGCGGCAGGCATATGTGTTAATACCGAATCTACGGGGTGGAGCACGTCCCGCCAGTAGCCACCGTTAAACGCATCCTCAAGCTGCTCAATCGTAAGGCCATCTGCAATATCAAAAACGCCGTTTTTGAGGCGCACCAGACTCGCCAGATGCGCCCCGCAGCCAAGCGCTTGGCCGATATCATATGCCAGACTGCGAATATAAGTTCCTTTGCCGCATTCAACGTCGATGGTGAAGAAGGGCGGCTGCCATTCCAGCAGATCTATGCTGTATATATCGATTTTTCTCGGCTTGCGCTCAACCTCGACACCAGCGCGAGCCAGACGGTGCAGAGGAATTCCATCGCGCTTGAGTGCGCTGTACATGGGTGGAATCTGTTCTATGACACCGACGAAAGATGAGAGCAAATGTTCCAGTTGGCTTTTTTCGACAGATGAGCAATCCTCTTCGGCAATAATACTACCGTCAGTATCGTATGTATCGGTAGCCACGCCAAGCATCATCTTCGCTCTGTATATCTTGCGGGAATTTGACAGAAACTCGACCACCCTGGTCGCCTTGCCCAGGCATACAGGAAGCACCCCTGTAGCGGCCCTATCCAGCGTGCCGGCATGCCCCACACGCCGCTCGCCGCTCAAGCGTCGTATCAGGGAGACCATTGAGAAGGAACTCTTACCAACAGGCTTGATGATGTTTAAGATGCCATCTACGCTCAAACCTGATCTCCGTCGGTCTGAGCCTCTTCGGTACAAACCTGATCTATCAGCTCAAGCAGGTGAGCGCCCCGCTCAATGGAGTCATCCTGCTCAAAGATGAGCTCAGGGGTGTAGCGCATGGTGAGGCGCTGGCTCAGCTTTGTGCGAAGATATCCGGCGGCGGATTTCAAATGCTTGAGCGTTTCGCTTTTCTCATCTTCACTGCCCATCACGCTTATAAAAATCCTGGCGTGCTTAAGATCGGCAGATGTGATTACCTGGGTTACGGTTGTAAGCTGACAAATTCTAGGATCTTTTACGCGGCGCTTGATGAGATCGCTTAGCTCCACCTGAATCGTGTCGTTAACTCTTTCGGTGCGTCGAGTCATCTTTCCACCTCCAGAACCGACTAAATATGAAACTACAAACTAGAGGAAACAAAAAGAGGAATTAATTTTATACTTGTCCCCGGTGAGCCTCTTCCTGATGGTAGGATTCGATTATATCACCAACTTTAAAATCAGCAAATCCCTCAACGCCAATACCACACTCAAAACCGGTGAGGACCTCACGCGCATCATCCTTAAATCGCTTAAGGCTATTGATATTTGCTTCGTGGATCATCTCGCCAGCCCTGATTATACGAGCTAGTGCACCACGATTCATCTTGCCATCGGTTATATACGATCCAGCAATCAAATCACGCTTACCCACCTTAAAAACGGCTCTAACCTCGGCATGACCGTCAACAACCTCTATTATTACCGGCTCCAGTAAACCATTTAGAGCCTTCTCAACATCCTCAAGCAGATGGTATATAACATCGTAGGCGCGGATATCAACCCCTTCATTATCAGCTAGGCGGCGTGCCCCTTCTTCGGGACGGGTATTAAACCCTATCACAATAGCCTGAGATGCAACGGCCAAGAACACATCCTGCTCGGTAATAGTACCGGTACCGGTGTGGATTATTCTAACCTTTACTCCCTCAACTTCCAGCCTCTCAAGCGAGCTCTTTATCGGGTCTACACTGCCCTGTACATCGGTCTTAAGTATTATCTTCAGCTCTTTGACCGCACCGGACTTGATCTGCTTGTATATATCCTCCAGAGACAAAAGCTTGGCCGCCTGCATGGTCTCCGTCTCTTTCTCCCTCAGAGCTTTTTGCACCTGTGTCCTGGCAGTTTTATCATCGGTAACGGCCTTGAGTCCATCTCCAGCCACGGGCACTTTGTTTAGGCCCATAATCTCGACCGGCTTAGACGGCCCGGCCTTCCTGGCATGCTTACCCTTGTCATTGAACATGGCCTTTATCTTACCCCACGTATCTCCCACCACCACACTATCACCAACCTTCAAGGTCCCCTGCTGTATAAGTACCGTAGCCAAAGGCCCCTTGGTTGTATCCATCTCAGATTCTATAACCAGCCCCAGCGCTTTCCTCTCCGGATCGGCAGTGAGCTCCAGCATCTCAGCAACCAGCAGCAGGTGCTCAAGAAGATCGGGGATACCCTCACCCGTCTTGGCTGACAGCGGTATACATATAATCTCACCGCCCCATTCCTCTATAAGGAGATTGTGTTCGGTAAGCTGTTGTTTCACCCTGTCGACATCGGCTTCGGGCTTGTCTATTTTGTTTACTGCAATTACGATAGGCACTTCGGCAGCCTTGGCGTGGTTTATGGCCTCAATAGTCTGCGGCATAATACCATCATCTGCAGCCACCACCAGAATGGCTATATCGGTCACATGGGCGCCACGAGCGCGCATAGCGGTAAATGCCTCATGGCCCGGCGTATCAAGGAAGGTTATTTTCTGTTCCTTGACCTCCACTTGGTAAGCGCCGATGTGCTGGGTAATACCTCCGGCCTCACTGTCCATAACGTTGGTCTGACGAATGGCATCCAGCAGCCGGGTCTTACCATGATCTACGTGCCCCATAATGGTTATCACCGGCGGGCGCGGCTGCCGGTTACTCTCGTCATCTATGGCAAACCTATGGTACTTGGGCGCCTCATTGACCTGCTCGACTGAAGGCTCTTCATGCACTTCAACCTCAAGGTCTTTGGCAACCATTGCGGCGGTATTATAATCGATCAACTGGTTGATGGTGACCATAATCCCTTTTTTCATAAGGGCTTTTATAACGGTAATCGGATCAACATCAATAAGGTCACCGAGATGTTTTACGGTAAGACTGCTGGGCACGCCTATGCCACGCTTGGCCTTCTTCTTGGTGCCAGCAGGTTTAGTACTTTTTTTTGCAGCAGAAGCCTCTGTCATCTGGCTACTCTCAATCACTTCTTCTATTTACTTGCTCCAAAGTTTTTTGCTATATTGCAAAAGTTTAACTTTATCTTCCTGTAGAACCTGCGCTTTGAGCGCATTTTCCAAGCGGTTTCCTTTAAACGCCTTCTCCCAACATGAACCTGAAGGACACACATAAGCGCCCCGCCCCGGTTTCTTACCACTTAGATCCAGATCTGCTTTCCCCCCATTATTTACCACCCGGATCAACTCGCCCTTCGACTTAACCTGACGGCATCCCAAACAGGTGCGCTGAGGCATATTACTCTGCCTACTTGGTATTATCACCAGAAGCCGATTCTTTCTTCTTCTTGCCTTTCTTGCTCTTCTTGCTCTTCTTGCTCTTGCCTCCAAACCTGTCGTACCCCAGAATATCCTCGGCAAACCGAATCTGGTTCGTTCCCGTCTCTATGGGGAACTCAGGCTCGTACAGAACCACTTCCTCTTCTTCCTCTTCTTCCTCCTCTTCCTCCTTCTCCTCTTCTTCCTCCTCCTCTTCGGCAACAGCATCTAGTTGAGCGAACTCAGGCAATACTTCTTCAATAGGAATTACAACCTCTTCGATGGGGGCAGTCTCTTCCTCAATGATAACCTCAGTTTTTGGCTCTTCGGCAACCTCTTCGACAGGAGCAGCCTCTGCCTCAACCTTTTCATCTATCCCGGCTTCTATCTTAGCCTCCGCTTCGGCCTCTGCCACCTTTGCGAGCTCCTCTTCCTCCTGCGCTGCAATGGTAACACTCTTGATATCTATCTTCCAGCCAGCCAGTTTAGCAGCCAGTCTCACATTTTGACCTTCCTTACCTATTGCCAAAGACAGCTGATTATCGGGCACTACTACGGTGGCCACCATCTGGCCTTCATTTACCTTGACATTGCTTACCTGCGCAGGGCTGAGTGCATTGGCTATGAAGGTCTCGATATCCTCGTCCCACTGCACAATATCGATTCTCTCACCATTGAGCTCGTTTGCTATGTTCTGGATCCTGACTCCCCTCAAGCCTACGCATGAGCCCACGGGATCAAGCCCCTGCTGATTGGCCCATACGGCCACCTTGCTGCGGTGTCCCGCCTCTCTAGCAATCACCTTCAGTTCAACGGATCCATTGAGTATTTCAGGAACCTCCAGCTCAAACAAACAGCGCAGCAGATTGGGATGAGCGCGCGACACGATAATCTGTGGCCCCTTGCCGGTACGACTCACTTCAAGCACATAGAACTTGAGCCTTTGGCCCACCCGGTAGCGTTCCGTCCTCACCTGCTCGACGGTGGGCATAACCGCCTCACTCTTGCCCAGCTCCACTACGATCAGCCGCGGCTCCATTCGCTGAATCACGCCTAAAATTATCTGGCCCTCTTTGTCCACATACGCCTCATAGGCCATATCACGCTCGGCCTCGCGCAGGCGTTGTAATACCACCTGTTTGGCCGTCTGGGCCGCGATCCTGCCCGCGTTGGCAGGTTTTATCTCTATATCAAGAATATCGTCCACTTCTATATCGCTCTTTACCTTCTTGGCCTCTTTAAGAGCGATCTCTGTTTCAGGATTGTTAGGCTCCTCAACCACCAGCTTGCGCAAATACACCTTCACCTCGCCGCTGCCCGGGGAAATTTTGACAGCAACGTCCTGTTCCGCCATGGCCAAATCCTTTTTGTATGCGGAAACTAGGGCGGCCTCAACCGACCTGAGAACCAAATCCTTGGGCAGGTTCTTCTCGGCTGCAAGCTGAGTTATGGCAACTAGAAAATCGCTTTTCATGTTCCCTTATTTTTCTCCTTTACCAAACAAAAAAGTGGGTCAGACCCACTTTAAATAATCCTCATCCTCTTAACCGCAAAATTATAGCACGACTATACGAATCGCGCAAGTATGCCTCTTAACCCATCATATTTTGCTACTATCCTTATAAATTGTCAAGTAGCCCCTTTATTTTTTCGACAGCGTTGTCGATGAAAACCAACTCAGATTCCTTCTCAGCCCGACGTTTGACCTCAACACCACCGTTGCTCAGGCTTTTGGGACTAACCAGCAGGCGGATGGGCATGCCCAGCAGATCGGCATCGTTGAACTTAACTCCCGGTGACTCGTTGCGGTCGTCGAAAAGGACTTCGACACCTGCATCAGCAAGATCGCGGTGCAGTGATTCAGCAGCGCTTACCACTTCTGCAGAACGGTCCATGCTCAGTGCACATAGGTAAACATGGTACGGAGCGATTGGAACCGGCCAGACGATACCCTTTTCATCGTGGTTCTGCTCAATGGCCGACGCCAGCAGCCTGCCCACACCTATGCCGTAGCACCCCATAACCACCGGCTTTTGCTCACCAGCTTTGTCGAGGTAATAAGCTCCCGCTTTCTCACTGTACACCGTGCCCAGCTTGAACACGTGCCCCACCTCGATACCTTTTACCGATTTGAGCTTGCCTCCGCACTTTACACACCGCTGTCCAGGGCGTGCCAGCGCTATGTCGGTGATAACGTCGACATCAAAATCGCGTGGATAGTTAGCGTTACTCAGATGATAGTCAGGCTTGTTGGCACCTACGACGAAGTTACTGCCCATGTTTATCGAATCATCGGCGATGGATTTAATACCCTTAAGTCCGACAAGTGATGCAGAGCCAGCCTCGATGCCCATAGCCTTAACCTCATCGTCAGTGGCCATCCGCAGGTCGGCGCACTTAAGCACGTTCTTGAGCTTTATCTCGTTCACCTCAAGATCGCCCCTGATTGTGACGAATACGAAATCGCCGTCGGCGATGTAGAAAACGGCCTTGAGTGTTTTGTTCTTGCTTATACCGAGGAAAGCTGCCACATCTTCGATGGTCTTGGCACCGGGTGTGAATACCTCCTCAATCGGCAAAGGCTGCTCCATTTTGGGTATAGCCCTAACCGAAACAGCCCTCTCCTCGTTGGCAGCATAATCACACTTGGAGCAAAATATAATCTCGTCTTCTCCCGACTCGGCCACCACCATAAACTCGTGCGAATCCTTACCGCCTATCGCCCCGCTGTCCGCCTCAACAACAAGGTAATCCAGTCCACAGCGGCTATAAATGTTCTTGTAGGCCTGCAAAGCCTTTTTGTAATTCACATCCAGTGCATCGGAATCGGTATCGAAGGTATATAGGTCCTTCATGGCAAACTCGCGCACACGCACCAGTCCGCCGCGGGATCTGGGCTCGTCGCGGAACTTGGTCTGTATCTGGTAAAGCAACAGCGGCATATCACGGTAGCTCTGTATGTTGTAGCGCGCCAGTTCGGTAACAACCTCTTCATGAGTGGGAGCAGGCACCATCTTGCGCTCTTTTCGATCGGCGAGCGTCAGCAATACCTGACCTAATGCCAGGTCGCGGCCGCTTCTTTCCCACAGTTCATGCGGCTGCAGCGTCGGCATTAAAAGCTCCTGCCCGCCTATGGCGTCCATCTCTTGCCGTATAATGTTTTCTATTTTCTTATGCACCCGCCACGCCAGCGGCAGATAGGCATATACTCCGGCCGCTATCTGGTGTATCATGCCCGCCTTGAGTAATAGCTGGTGACTTATGGTATCGGCATCGCTGGGCACATCGCGTAGAGTCTTACCGAACAGATTGGATACGCGCATATTTTAATCCTCTTCAAAATCGATAAACTAGCCCTTAGTTTAAACCTTTTCCACCTCGCTCAGCAACGCCTCAAGATAATTCTTTTCCTCGACCGTCCCAACGATCTCGCCCTTTCTGAAAATGGCTCCCCTGCCCTTGCCGCAGGCAATGCCCACATCGGCGTCGCGTGCCTCACCCGGCCCGTTCACTTCGCAGCCCATCACCGCAACCGTAACCACCTTGGTCATTTTAAACAGGTGCTGTTCGACAGCAAGTGCCAGTGCAGCAACATCCACGTCAGCACGCCCGCACGACGGACACGATATTAGGGTCGCCCCCCGTTGCCTCAGGTTCAGCGATTTGAGTATGTCGTATGCTACGGGCAACTCCTGTACCGGGTCTCCGCTTAAGGAAACGCGCATGCTGTCACCGATGCCCTCGTATAGAAGGATACCAAGGCCTACAGCCGTGCGTACTGAGCCGCTTCTCGGCAATCCTGCTTCTGTGATGCCAAGGTGGAGCGGATACGGTACCATCTGCGCTATCCTGCGATTGGCCTCCACCGTGGTGGGAACGTCAAACGCCTTGCAGGATATTTCGATATTTTCGAATCCATTGTTTTCGAGAAGGCGAACCTCTTTGAGTGCAGCGTTGACCATCTGATCGACACGTGATTTCTTGGGATCAGCGTCTTTAGGCAGGCTACCCGCGTTGACTCCGATGCGGATAGGTATACTGCGACCTTTGGCAGCGTCGACAACAGCCTTGACCCGATCGTCATCGCCTATGTTGCCAGGATTGATTCTGACCTGGTCGACCCCGATTTCAATTGAGGCCAGTGCCAGACGATAGTCAAAGTGAACGTCGGCGATGATCGGAATGGATGAATCCTTTTTGATCGATATTAGTGCCTGCGCCGCTTCGGTATCAGGCACAGCAATGCGCACTATCTCACAGCCGTATTCAACAAGTTGGGTGATCTGGTTGATCGTGGCAGGCGCATCACGCGTATCGGTGTTGGTCATCGACTGCACAATAACAGGAGCAGTGCCGCCAACGGTCACCGCACCAACGTTTATCGGTTTTGAAAACCTGCGTTTAATCACGGAAACAGGCTCCCACCAGAAATAAGCCGGGCTATATCGCGATAGCCCACGACAACGAATATCGACAATATTATTACCAGCCCAATCATCTGCGCCGCCGCCCGTTTTTTAAGCGATACGCGCTTGCCGCCGCGTATTATCTCGATCAGTACAAACAGGATATGTCCTCCGTCAAACACGGGTATCGGCAGCAGGTTGGCTATGCCTATGGTCATGCTTATCATCGCCGCCCACATCAGCACCATCGAGGCACCAAGAGGTATTATATCAGCAGTCAAATCGGCCACCCCGATGGGTCCAACCACATCAAAGGTGGCGCCTCCGGTAAACAGGTCAGCCACCCAACCACCAAAGGCCGCATACATACGCCACGCCTCGGTAAAGCCGGTTGAAATCGCCCTCCAGCCACTTTCCTTCCCCATGATAGTTCTAACCGCTACAAGGGTCACTCCCGCCTTGAATACGCCGTCCTCTTCAATGTAATTTGCACTTATCGTTATCGGCTGCTCAACGCCGCCTCTCTCTATCTCAAGCACCAGGTCTGCCTCAGGGTCGGCGTTCAGCGCATCGCCGAAATCACTGGTGTAAACCAGATCATCCCCGTTGGCGGTAAGCAGTACATCGTCCTTTAGCAGTCCGGCCGCCTGAGCGGCAGATCCACCTTTCACGCTGTAAACCTTTACCCCCTCCACATCAACCGGGTGGGGTATGGCAACGGCAATTATCATCAGCAAAAACGGCAGCAACAGGTTCATAATCGATCCGGCGGCAAACACCAAAATGCGCGAGCCGTATCCTTTACTCTGCAGCCCGCGCTCCTCCTCGACATCCTGCTCGCCCGCCATCTTGGTAAAACCGCCAAGGGGAATCAGGTTAAGAGAGTATTCGGTCTCCCCTTTTTTGAAGGCAAACAGTCGTGGCGGAAAACCGATGCCGAACTCGTCCACCTTAACACCGCGCCACTTGGCGGCCACAAGATGCCCCAGCTCGTGCACAAAGACGATAACGCCTAGTATCAAGGCAAAGATTACAAGTGTGATGAGTATGCTCATATCAAACCACGCTCACTATATACTCTCTGGCCCAGCCATCGGCGGCTAGAATCTGCTCCAGGGTTGGATTATCCATAGACCGATGTGCGCCCAGCGCTTTTTCTACCAGCCTGGGTATATCCATCAATCCTATTTTACCATCGAGGAAAAGCCCCACAGCCACCTCGTCAGCAGCACTCAGTACCGCGGGATAGGTGCCTCCTTTTTCGATAGCCTCAATAGATAAACGTAAACAGGGGAAATTTGCCATATCCGGACGATCGAAGTTAAAAGATTTGAGCTGGTCGAAATCGATGCACGGCAGCGCCTCGTTGTACCAGCGCTTGGGATAGGACAGAGCGTACTGAATCGGCAGCCTCATGTCGGGATATCCCAGTTGCGCCTTCACCGAGCCGTCGTCGTACTCCACCATGGAGTGAATCACGCTTTCGGGGTGGATGAGTACTTTTATTCTATCGACAGGGACATCGAACAGCCAGTGCGCCTCGATAACCTCCATACCCTTGTTCATAAGAGTTGCTGAATCGATTGTGACCTTCCTGCCCATCTGCCAGGTAGGGTGCTTCAGCGCATCTGAAGCGATGACCTTGGAAAGTTCTTCGGGTGATAGACTACGGAATGGCCCGCCGGAGGCGGTGAGGATGATCTGACGAATGCTTTTGCGATCCTCACCCACGAGGCACTGCCATATGGCGCTGTGCTCACTATCCACCGGGTAGATTTCTACGCCATGCTTGGTCGCCTTCGCCATAACTATCTGGCCAGCCATCACCAGCACTTCCTTGTTGGCCAGTGCCACATTCTTACCGGCACGTATCGCTGCCAGCGTGGGGCTCAGCCCCGCCTTGCCCGCCGTGGCGACAACTACCAAGTCGACGTCGGGATGCGCTGCGATTTCATCTATAGACAAACGAGCAACGCCGGATGGGAAATCACCGTTGGTTAAAGATACAAACTTGGGATTGAACTCCGAGGCCTGCTCTGCAAGCAAAGCGGCATTGTTGCCAGCAGCCAACGCCACAACTTCGAGTCTGTCAGGGAAGGCCCGCGCCACATCAAGCGTCTGCCGCCCAATGGAACCGGTACTTCCCAATATGGCAAGTCTTTTTACATTATTACCCATAGCACGTAATAGTATACTACAACCACCACAAATAAAATGCTATCAAGGCGATCAAGAATGCCGCCGTGTCCCGGTATGATGCTGCCTGCATCTTTGACGCCGGTGCTGCGCTTGAACTTGGACTCGGCCAGATCGCCCAGCATGGCGAAAACAGGAATGAGACAGCCGAGAAGGATCAGCTTCCAACCAATGTCGATGCCAAGGATGTACGCCAGCAGCACGGTTGCGCCAAGCCCGCCAAAAAATCCTCCCACCGCCCCCTCCCACGTTTTGCCCGGGCTGATAGACGGTGCCATTTTATGCCTGCCCCAAGCGCGACCGATGAAGTAGGCAAACGTATCGGAGGCAAAGGTGGCAAATAGCGCCAGAAGAACCCACCTGCGGCCCATATCCCATCCTTCAACGCCCCTCAGTAAAACGAAATGGCTTCCCATCCAGCCAACGTAGATAACTCCGGCTATCGTCCAAAACCAACGTATAACAGTTGCAGTACTGGGCCGCCCTGTAAACCGGCGCAGGAAGTAGATAACATAACCGGTTAATGCTACAGCAGCTCCCAGCAAAGGAAGAATATTGACGCTGCTACTTAAGCTGGAATGACTACTGAAATAGGCATAAGTAATGAATATGGCGGTAATAATCAGCCCGATCTCGACAAATGGCTGAATGTCGATGTACCTGACTATCTTGTGGAACTCGTAGACGGCGAGGAGAATAACAAAGCCGAAAAGCAGGGTAAACAGCCAATAAGGAGCGAACCAGATGGTAAAGATAATAATGGGGATCAGTACCGCCGCACTTATGACCCTCTGTCGGAGCATATATCCTCCCGGGTCTTATTTTTCTTTGTCCAGCCCGCCGTAGCGCCTCTTGCGCTTAGCGTAGGCCTTTAGCGCCTTGTCTATCTCTTCCTTGCTAAAGTCCGGCCACAGCACCGGCGTTGTATAGTACTCGCTGTACACCGATTGCCACACCAGAAAGTTGCTTATTCGCATCTCACCACCAGTGCGTATAAGCAGGTCTGGGTCCGGCATATCGGCCGTATACATATAACTGGAAAGCAAAGCCTCGTCTATGTTATCAGCTGCAATGCCATCGCTGACGATTCTTCTCACCGCGTCTATGATCTCGGCGCGCCCGCCGTAGTTGAAAGCGATATTTAGCGTCATCTTGGCGTTATTCTTAGTAAGCTCAACTGCCTTTTCTATCCTGGAGCGAAGAGCATCTGGGATACCCTCCGGGTTTCCCAGATGCACGATTTTAACCTGTTTTTCATGAAGTTTTTTAACTTCCTTGCCGATCACGTTATCGAGCAAGCGCATAAGCCCCTTCACCTCAGCAGAGGGACGCTTCCAGTTCTCGGTAGAAAAAGCAAAAAGCGTCAAGTAACCTATTTTATAATCGACAAACAGCTCTATTATGCGGCGGATGTTCCCGGTTCCGGCACGATGACCCGCCAGCCGGGGCAGATGCCGTTTCTTGGCCCACCTGCCATTGCCGTCCATAATGATGGCCACGTGATTGGGAAGTGTGGGGATTTCGGGAGGGATAACCTTTTGGGAGAGCCTTTTTTTTGAAAATATCACAAGCTCCCCCTATACCTGCATCAGCTCGGCCTCTTTGTTCTTGGCGATATCCGCTATCTGAGCGATATACCCGTCGGTCAGTTTCTGTATTTGATCCTGACCACGCTTTAGATCATCCTCAGAAATCTGCTTGCTTTTCTCCAGAGAGCGCATTTCTTCTATTGCATCGCGTCTAGCATTGCGTATCTCGACGCGGCCCTCCTCAACGCGTTTACCGACCAATTTGACCAGCTCCTTGCGGCGCTCCTCGGTCAGCTGCGGAATAGTAAGCCTTATCACCTTGCCGTCGTTGGATGGGGTAAGTCCCAGGTTTGCTTTAAGCAACGCCTTTTCTATCGCCGAAAGAGCATGCTTATCCCAAGGGTTGATTACTATAAGCCGCGCCTCGGGAACAGAGATGCCGGACATCTGGTTAAGCGGCGTTATGGTTCCGTAGTATTCGACTTGTATGTGCTCTACCAGGCCCGGGTTGGCGCGGCCGGTGCGGACGGCGGCCAGTTCCCTTTTCAAGGCCTCTACAGCCTTTTCCATTTTGTCATCGGCTTGTAGCTCTACTTCATCAATCATTTTTTATAACCTCTTTTAGATAAAAAGATAGATTGCACTTATATAGTATATACGTAGGGAATACTAACCCGATACCATGGTTCCGATAACCTCGCCGGATACCACGCGTTCAATGCCGTGATCAGCCAAAAGATCGAAAACTATAATGGGAAGTTTATTATCCATGCAGAGCGAAAGTGCGGTGGCATCCATTATTTGTAAGCGCTGATTTAGGGCATCCAGGTAGGTGAGTTTTTCAAACCTCTTGGCCCCGGGGTTTTGCCGCGGGTCGGCATCGTAAACACCGTCCACACCGTTCTTGGCCATCAGCAAGGCCTCGGCCTCTATCTCAATTGCTCTTAAGGATGCAGCCGTGTCGGTGGTCATGTAAGGATTCCCGGTGCCAGCGGCAAAAACGACTACTCTACCCTTCTCCAGATGGCGCATGGCGCGACGTCTTATATACGGCTCGGCCACAGATTGTACATTGATTGCCGATTGTGTCCTTACCACCACGCCGCTCTTTTCCAGGGAATCCTGCAGGGCAAGGGAATTGATAATGGTGGCCAGCATACCGGCGTAGTCTGCGGTGGCCCGGTCCATGCCGTTAGCCTCGGCGGTTGAGCCGCGGAAAATGTTACCACCTCCCACCACTATGGCCACTTGCACGCCCATATCCACCACGCGTTTGACCTGCTCAGCTATATTAAAAACAGTGGCGGGATCGATACCAAGGGCCCTATTGTCCCCCAGCAAAGCCTCGCCGCTAAGTTTGAGCAAAACACGTTTATATTTAGTCGTCATCCCAGCAACCTAATTCGTACCTGGTAAACCTCTTTATCCTTATATTCTCGCCCACCTTGGCTATGACATCGTTCACCAGTTCCTGAATAGTTATGCTTTCATCTTTAATAAATGCCTGAGACAGTAGACAGGCCTGTTTGGGATCAACATCCTGCCCATCGGGAATATCGCTATCGCTTACGTATATCGGGCACATGGCCGCAACCTGCATCGCTATGTTGCGCGTCAGCTCTTTGAACTGATCGGTTTTGGCCACGAAGTCGGTCTCGCAGTTCACCTCAACCATGGCCCCGATTCTACCGTTATGCACATAAACCTCAATCAGTCCATCGCTGGTAAACCGGGACGTCTTTTTGTTTACCGTTTCCAAACCTTTTTCTTTGATGATCTCTGCGGCTTTTTCAAAATCTCCGTTTGTCTCAACAAGCGCCTTCTTGCAATCCATAATACCAGCGCCGGTTCTCTCTCTCAGTGTTTTCACATCAGCCGTACTAATCTGCACAGGTGTCTTCCTTTTTATGATTCTTCGCTTTTCGTATCTTCGACAACAGCCTCTGCCTCTGGAGGAGCATCTGCCGCAACCTCGGGCTCAACAACAGCTTCTGTTTCTACCTTGGGCTCGGAATAGGAAACGTCGGGATATGATACCTCGGGCCCGCCTTCTTCAAGTGCGCTCTTCCTTAAGGACATACCTTCCAGCACTGCATCGGCCACAGTACTGCATAGCAGCCTTATCGCTTTTATGGCATCGTCGTTGGCTGGAATGCGATAATCTATATCCTCGGGGTTGCAATCAGTGTCAATGGTGGCTACCACCGGAACACCCATCTTTTTGCACTCGGCCACCGCTATCGATTCCTTGGCCGGGTCGATAATGAAAACCGCGCCGGGTATTCTGGTCATTTCCTTGACGCCGCCAAGCCTTCTGTTGAGGCGTGTGATCATCTCTTCCAGTTTAAGCGCCTCTTTTTTGGGAAGAATCTCAAAATCTCCCTTCTCCTTGCGATCCTCAAGCTGAACTAGATAATCTATTCTTGTCTGGATGGTGCGGAAGTTGGTCATCATCCCGCCCAGCCAGCGCTGATTAATATAGCACATACCACAGCGCTGCGCCTCCTGCACAACAGACTCCTGTGCCTGTTTTTTGGTGCCCACTATAAGAATATCCTCACCGCTGGCAACCAGATCGCGAATAAACTCATATGCCTTATTCAGCAAAACAAGAGTCTGCTCAAGATCTATAATATGTATGCCGTTGCGTTGAGTGTATATATAGCTCCTCATCCGGGGATTCCAGCGTCTGGTCTGGTGGCCAAAATGTACTCCGCCCTCAAGTAATTCTTTTATGGTAACAGCACTCACTAATTTTTGTTCCTTTCTCCTCATGCAAGTCGATATGCCTAAATTGATAGTATACCATGCGTTGTATTTTAGGACAATGTCTCAACTGCAATTACGGCGGATATTGCCCGCAGCCCACCGATACGTTAAAATCAAGAGTCGGAGATCGATTGTGAAAGCATTGCTGCAGAGGGTAACAGAGGCATCGGTCAGTGTGGATGGCGATATAGTGGGCAGAATCAAGTGTGGCCTGGTCGCACTGGTCGGCGTGGGTAGGGGTGATACCAAGGCCGACGCGCGACAATTGGCCGATAAAACGTCGCAGCTGCGCATATTCGCCGATGACGATGGAAAGTTCAATCTTTCTGCGATCGATGTCAAAGGCGAGATTTTAGTCGTAAGCCAGTTCACACTCATGGCCTGTACCGCCAAGGGACGCCGCCCCAGCTTCACCGATGCGGCGCCGCCTCCGGAGGCGGAAAAGCTGATTGATCTATATATATCGTATCTTAAAGAAACCGGCCTTATGGTGAAAACCGGCGTTTTCCAAGCATATATGCAGGTTCAAATCCATAACGACGGCCCGGTGACCATCATGCTCAACAGCAAAGACACAAGAAGAAAGTGACTTTGGTTCCTTGACAGTACGTATCCAACCATCATAAAATTGTAAGGCTTGATTCGATTTGAGCGATATGCATGGCCCCGTGGTGTAGCGGCCTAACATGCCAGCCTGTCACGCTGGAGATCGAGGGTTCGAATCCCTTCGGGGTCGGTTCTAATCCCTCCATATTGGAGGCAAGGATATTGGGGAAGGCCAGCAAGCGAACTAAGAACCCAAAAGGGACCCAATTAACTGGGCAGCTTGCTGGCGACCTTCTCGCCTTCTTCGAAGTCGGCCTTTACCAGCGCGGGGTAAGCGACCGCTCGCGCTACCGATATCGTGGAATCCTGCTGCGATATCAAGAGTTCTTGCAGGGTGAGTTCCCCAGCCTTGATGCCAGCATTGGTTACTTAGTGTGGTTGCGCAAGTCCGGTTTAGCCCCTGCCACAGTCAAGCTGTCACGATCCGTGCTGGCCACTTTTCACGAGTGGCGCGGGGAGAAACTAAAATATAAGGTAAAAGTGCCTCGCTCCGAGCCTCCCTACGTGGATACCGAGCGAGTGATAAATATACTGGACAAGGCAAACGAGAACCCCAACCCCAAGTACTGGACAGCAGTGGCCCTCATGGCCTATCGCGGCTTGAGAGAGGGCGAGGTGGCCAAGATAAACGTTGCAGACGTCAATCTGAAGCAAGGCACCTTTCGATATATAGCCAAGGGAAGCATTGAAAGAAGCCGATCCATAC
>DAOUZV010000135.1 GCA_030665485.1 Chloroflexota bacterium
CGAGCGCGAAAAGAGGGCGGTTATCCTGTCGGCAGAGGCCTATCGCGACAAACAGATACTTGAGGCCGAGGGCGACAAGCAGAACGCTATACTGATTGCAGAGGGTAATAAGCAGCAGAACATACTTATAGCCGAGGGCGAAAGACAGTCGTCGATACTGGTTGCCGAGGGTGAGGCGCAGGCCATTGAGAATGTGTCAGTTGCCGCAGAGAAGTACTTTATAGCCAATGCGCAGACGCTGAAACAGCTTGAGGTAACACAGGCATCGCTGGAGAGAAACTCCAAGATAATCGTGCCCGACAAGTCGCGACTGATAAACGTTATCAGCATGCTCAAGGGCGAAGAAGTCATAGAGAACATCGCCGGCGAATAGGCATGTGATTTAAGGGGGCTCTTTTAAACATGGAGCCCCCTTCTTTTTTGGCAGAAAGAGGTGCGTTATGGGCATGGGTAATTTCCAGTCAATGACACCACCACCAATCAACCCCATCAATTTTCAGGGGGGACCAAGCCCCGGTGGTCGGAGACCGAGGTCGTATCTTAGGAGAGGCAAATGGAGCACAGATTCCGTGGACCAGGAGCTACCTTTTATTGAACAGACCAAGCGGATAATAGAAAATCCTGGTAGTACGATTGAGGCAGGTGCGGGCAGTTCGTTTAGGTCGAAGCTCAAATTTGGGCTTGAGCAGCTTGGCTGGAAATACAATCGACGCGCCACCTTCAAAGCCAATTTTCCCTTTGGCAGTACCTATCTCATCTTCGATTCCACCGCTGAATTGGACGCGGAGGAGCGGTATATGATAAAGATGGTGATGGGCAGCAGCAGCGTGTTGGACTACAAGATAATGAAGTGGGTGTTTGTGAAGACGCCTGCTCGAGGGTTCGAACTCAATTTCATAGATCTGTTAACAAACCGCATATTCCTTGTAATTGTTGCCCTGACTGTGGTAGCCCTATTGATCATAATCTTTATCAGTTCATTTAATCTTTGCGGGCAGCCGGTTGAGCAGTCGGTCGTAAAAGGAGGTGTGCCATGGTAGGAGTCGGTGGAGGTGGTGGCCCAGAAACAGCTCCTCTGTTTGTGAACGGACAACCACATAGGGACTCGTACGATAAAGGCTATCAGCCTTCTGGTAAGGGGCCAAAGACACCTCGCCGCATGAAGGGTAGATGGGACGAATCCTCTGTAGAGCAGGATATGTTCATTATCGAGGAGACGAAGAAAGCACTTGATGCGCTTGAGTATACAACTGTGGAGGATAAGAGCGACTCTCTCAAGAAGAACCTCAAACGAGAGCTTGAGGCACTCGGCTGGGCATACAGAAGCGCTGCAACTTTCAAGGCAAACTTCCCATTCCGCAACAAGCACCTTGTTTTTGACCTCATTATCATCAAGGATGGCGTTCCAGATATGCACAGGATAAAAGTGACGATGGGTAGGCCTGCGACGACGGACTATAAGCTGATGAAATGGGTGCCGAAGCTAACGGCAGGGCGAGATATTACCGAGATGCTGTTCGGCCTGTTTTCCACGAAGAAGGGTTTGATAATTTTAGCCGTATGCCTGCTGGTTCTCATTGCTCTCCTTGTATGGTGGAGCTCCGCAACGGAGATTGATGAGGATGGGGTGTCACTTTTGGGCGGGCAGGCGTGTAACAGCTCGTAAAAGGATTGTTTATAGAATATAGGTGTTTTTACGGGACAGGGTTTAAGGCCCTGCCTTTTTTATTTTGCAATCGTTTGTTGATTGCGTGGTTAATTCGTATTATACTGCTGCTAGCTATGAGCATACTTAAAATCTTATCGTGGAATGTGAATGGCGTACGGGCGGCGCAGAAAAAGGGGTTGCTGCCGTGGTTAGTCGAACAGTCGCCGGACATCATGTGCATACAGGAGACCAAGGCGCACCCGGAGCAGCTCGACGCCGATTTATTGAATCCACCTAGCTATTACACCTACTGGGAGCACCCGGAGCGCAAGGGCTATAGCGGTGTGGCCACCTTCAGCAAGGAGGAGCCGTACAAAACCCAGACCGGCTTCAATATGCCTGATTTTGACACAGAGGGGCGCGTGCTCATCACCGACTACGCAGACTTCGTGCTGATGAACATCTACTTTCCCAACGGCAAAAAGGACCAGTTTAGGCTGGAGTACAAGCTGGCCTTCTACGATATATTTCTGGCATACGCCGATGAGCTTAAGGACAAGGGGCGCAAAATCATCGCCTGCGGCGACTTCAACACAGCGCACAAGGAGATCGACATAGCCCGTCCCAACGAAAACAAGAAGTACTCCGGGTTTCTGCCTGTCGAACGGGCATGGCTGGACAAGTTCGTATCGCACGGGTACGTGGACATCTTGCGCCAGCTGCACCCGGAGCCGCATCAGTACACATGGTGGGATATGAAGTCCGGCGCCAGGGAGAGGAACGTGGGCTGGAGGATAG
The DNA here is from genome assembly GCA_030665485.1 of Chloroflexota bacterium. Classification (GTDB taxonomy): domain Bacteria; phylum Chloroflexota; class Dehalococcoidia; order JABGRK01; family JABGRK01; genus JABGRK01. The sequence continues at coordinate 2,447 of DAOUZV010000135.1, forward strand.
ACTACTTCTTTGTCAGCGAGAACGTGGTCGACTCGGTCACTGACGCTTTTATTATGCCGGAGGTGTTTGGCTCGGACCACTGTCCGGTGGGCATAACGCTGGCTGTTTAGGCAGGCGTTTGTGTTGTCGAAAGAGGTGTGCATAGGGTAAAGATCATCGCAGGGGAGGGCGACCGTTTACTTGTTCTTGGTTTTGGGAACCTCTGCCTCCTGCCAGTCTTTGGGTATCTCCACATCCCTAAGTCTTTGAGCCCACAACCATACGAACAGGATGATGAGCAGCATTGCTATCATTCCCATGTAGTCGCTGTTTTCAATTGACTGTAGCAGATAGGGTATCAGGCTGAATGCTAGTATTCCCAGAAACACCGCCAGCAGCACCAGGGCTATGGCTGCCCGGGTTTTGTAGATGAGTCCCGTATATATGGCCAGAAAGCTGGATAGGGTAAAGGATAGACCCATCTTGAGGTCGTAGCGCAGAAGCTGCCAGGCGATGACTGCGGCAAGCCCAATGGCAATCGCCAGCCTGATTTTTGCCTCTTTATGCCTGAGGCTTATACGGTGGATGTGGCGCGCACGTAAAAGCGATTCTTTGGCCCGTTTGGCAAGGTAGCGGGCCAGTTTGGGCAGCATTTTGAACGGAAAAAAAACAAGCGTAAATATCAAATTTACTGGCTCCTTCTAGCGTATATATTATAGGTTTCCAGCAAAAAGGCAAGCTTCTAAAACAGGTAAAAGTGCCTATAGATATACGGTGCAAAGACGCTATATGACTATAATGTGCTATAATATTATACGTTTAAAACTTTTTAAACGACAGGAAGCTAAGGAGGGTGATGTGGAGGACGAGCTGCTGAAAATCAAAGAGGATATCATCCAGGGTTTGGGACGCTTCAGTGCATTTGCGGGGTTCAACAAAATCACCGGACAGATTTACGGCCTGCTTTACTTGAATAGGGAGCCGCTGGCGCTGGGTCAGATCGCCGAGCAGCTTGATGTAAGCAAGGGTAACGTCAGCCTCAACGTGCGTATCATGGAGAGGTGGGGGCTGATAAGGCGCTTCAACAAGAGGGGCGACCGCAGGGATTACTACGAGGCGGAGACCGATTTTTGGAAGGTGATACGGGGGATTCTCACTGAACGGGATAAAAAGGAAGTTGAATACACCATGGATAGCGTTACCGATAGCCTTGCCGCTATCGGCAAGCTCGATGCTGCTGCGCAGACCGATGAAGCGGTGTTCTACAAGGAACGGCTCGAGCATATGCAGGAGTTTGGAGATACGATCGCCGAAATGTCCAGGGCGTTTCTTGCTCTGGATAACTTTCGTGTGAGCAGTCTATCCAGGCTGGGCCTGGGTAGAGTTTAGT
>DAOUZV010000132.1 GCA_030665485.1 Chloroflexota bacterium
CCCCTTCATGATATGGGGTGGCAGCGATGCAAACGGCGCTGCTCGATTTACAGAAACGCAAGCCAAAGAAACTGGACTTCTGGTTGATAACGGATATGACATTATGGACCGATTGATCGTACGGTGACAAACGCATACCCATCGTGCTAAACTTTAATACAATATTTCAAACTAATGCGGGGGTTCAAGTGGCTGTAATAGTCCAAAAGTATGGTGGCAGCTCGGTAGGCGACGCCGATAAGATAAAAAACGTGGCGCGCCGGATAGCTCATACCAGGGAGCAGGGCAACGATGTCATCGTCGTGGTATCGGCCATGGGCAAGACCACCGATAACCTCATCTCTCTGGCAAATCAGATAACCGGCCAGCCGGACGACAGGGAGATGGATGTTCTGCTGTCTACCGGAGAAATCGTCTCCAGCACCCTGATGGCCATGGCCTTAAGAGAGCTGGGGCACCCCGCCATCAGCCTCAGCGGAGCGCAGGCTGGAATCAGAACCAGCTCCAAATACAGCCGCGCCCAGATACTGAGCGTCGACCCCGCACGCATAGAAAATGAGTTTGGCAAAGGCAACATCGTGATCGTGGCAGGCTTTCAGGGCATCACCAATGACATGGATATAACCACGCTGGGACGCGGCGGCTCCGATACTACCGCGGTGGCACTGGCAGTACAGCTTAAGGCCAAGATATGCGAGATATATACCGATGTGGAGGGTGTATACAGCGCCGACCCCCGTATCATACCCTTAGCTAGGAAGCTCAAAGACATCGGCTATGAAGAGATGCTGGAGATGGCATCATATGGCGCCGCGGTAATGCACTCGCGTGCCGTCGAGCTGGGAGAGCTATACGGCATGCCGATACAGGTGGCCGCATCGCATAACTCAAATCCGGGCACAATTATTCACGGAGGAACTCCTATGGAAATAAGCAACAAGGTACGAGGAATAGCCCACGACTTAAACGTGGCCAAAATAACCATCGTCGGGGTTCCCGATAAACCCGGCGTAGCCACATCGATATTTGAGCCGCTGGCCAAGGCAGGAGTGAGCGTAGACACCATCGTGCAAAACTCCAGCATAGACAGGATTGCCGACCTCACCTTTACAGTACACAAAAGCGATATAGGCAAGGCGATGAAGGTGGTCGAACCGGTAGTAAAAGAAATAGGCGCTGCATCATGCGAGAGCGATTCCAAGCTGGGCAAGGTAAGCGTCATCGGCTCAGGAATGCAGAGCGCTCCGGGGTATGCATCAACAATGTTCAAATGTCTCTATGAAGCAGGGGTAAACATCGAAATGATAACAACATCTGAAATAAGAATCACCTGCATCATTGCTGAGGACAAGGTTAAAGAGGCGGTGAAAGCACTGCATAAAGCCTTTGAACTGGAAACAGCTTGATACAAGCTACTTCTTCAGTCCACTATCGATCTCAGGATTCCATAGCACCGTTGCATTCTTGCCAGCGCGTTTTGCAGCGTAAAGGGCGTCATCTGCTCTGCCAATTAGCTGCTCCCTATCCTTGGCATCTGCCGGATACGCGGCCACTCCAATACTAATGGTCAATATATCTTTGAGCGGCTCCTTGGCCTCCTCTATGGCTCGTCGTATCCTCTCGGCAATTATCATGGCGGTATCTTTGGTAACTTCCGGCAGAATAACGGCGAACTCCTCGCCACCATAGCGCGCCACGATGTCCTCGGAACGCACCGCTCCACTCATTATCTTGGCAAGGTATTGCAGCGCAACGTCACCAACCAGATGACCATATGGATCCTGATACTCCTTAAAATCATCGATGTCAGCCATAAATATAGTTAAACTATGCGAGTATCTATCAGCACGCTTGATTTCCCTCGTTAAAAATTCATGGAAGTAGCGCCGGTTATAAAGCCCGGTAAGACCGTCGATGGTAGCCAAGGTCTGATAATGTTCTTTTTCCGCTATTTCCTCTGAAAGCCTCTGCCTTTCCCCAAAAAGCAACTCCTGCCTGTTAACCGCATCACTAACGGTGGTCAGGACATCCTCTACAACAAGCGGTTTCATCACATAATTGATCGTGCCATAGCGCACCGCCGCAACCGTGCTCTCGACGGAAGTATATCCCGTGACGATTATGCCCTCGATCTCCGGATCGACCTGCTTTATGTTTTTAAACAGTTCTATCCCATCTGTGTCCGGCAGGTTCACATCTATAATAACGATATTGAACGTGTTTTGCGTCACCTTGGCAAGCGCATCCTCTCCACTGTGGGAATATTCGGTACTGTACCCCTTCTCGGACAGGATGTCCGCCAGCATCTGACAGGAGCCACCGTCATCATCTATAATCAAAACCTTGATCTTTTTAGGCACCTTTTCAAACTCCGAAGAAACTATAATATAGTTACATTCTTATAAATTTTATTTTGCCCAAACACTGTATCTACCATCCAAGATCTTTCCCCAAAAAAGCAAAGGCCTTCAAATAAATATGCACAGAGACTAAAAAAGCTCTCCGCTAAGATTGCCAGAGAGCTTCTCATCGGCAACCCAGCCGTCATAACCTTCGGTGTGCATAAATGAAGGTCTTAGACCTGTGGCTTTGCGCCCCTCAATTTCTTAAAGGTTTGCCTTTATCGCCGTTGCTATTCAATTACAATATCGAGAATTTACACTATTGAAATGAAAAACGCAAGCTCTTATGTAAAATCTCTTTCTCTGTTATAACCTAAAACGAGTCGTAAGTGTAAACCCACCGCTATATAGTTATTAACACGTTGTCAAAGATATGACCAGATGGTAAACTTGATATTACTTACTATGAATCCGATTAATGGGTTAAATGCTTTAGGATATGTCCTTTTTTGGGGGCTATTTGCAGTAGCGATTGTCGTTTCTTCCTATAGAATGCGGCAGCTCCTGCAATATCTGTCAATAGGTAAGAAAGATGAGAAACTAACCCACATCATAAAAAGAGTCGCCTTTACGCTTGTTCATGTTGTCGGGCAATGGTGTGGATTTAAAAACGTATCCCGCAAAGACAGGGCAGCTATAGGGCATGTGCTTATCGTCTGGGGTTTCTTTGTATTCGTCCTCTATTATCTTCTATTTATTATAATCGGCGCTGGCTTAGGTATCTACAATGAGATGCAAGAGAACCGGTTCTTCCTCATCTACTCCTGGTTAATGAACATTTTTGCTGTTCTAGTTATTATCGGAATTATTTGGGCAATTATCCGCAGATTCATTATCAAACCGGCAAGACATAAGGGCGAGCCAAGGCTGGAACCGCTGATAGCCCCGATCACTATAGGCGCAATACCAATTATCCACCTGTTTAAAGAGGCCGCCGCCATTGCCGGAGGACATGCACCGGCAGGACTGGGAGCAGCGCCGCCCATAACACTTGCGCTTAGCGACATCTTTAGCAGCGCAGCATCAGCAAATGCTGCCTATCCCTATTTCTTCTGGGCACACTGGATTATCGTGCTGATTATCATGATACATTTCGGCTGGTCTGGCCACCTTCACATGCTGATGGCTCCAGTAAACCTGCTTTTGCGTTCACGGGAGCCCAAGGGTGCGCTCAAACCAATAGATATAGAAAACAGCGAAACCTTTGGTGTAAATAAAATCACCGATTTTACCTGCAAGCAATTGATTGATTGCTTCGCCTGTATCTCATGCGGGCGCTGTCAGGATGCCTGTCCGGCATATGCCAGCGAAAAACCGCTTAATCCTAAAGAGCTCATACAGGATTTGAATAAACACTTAAGAAAAGTGGCCCCCGGCATACTAAAAGGCGAAGAGGACTCGGTATCACTTGTTGGCCAGGTAATTCAGGAAGAAACCATCTGGTCATGCACCACCTGCCGTGCCTGCATGGAGGTATGCCCGGTTGCC
>DAOUZV010000028.1 GCA_030665485.1 Chloroflexota bacterium
TTTGGTTCTGTTGAGGATGCGGTAACTGGCATTTGCACTGATAACGAAGGTAACGGGTATATTGTAATGTGCCGCCGTCCACAGCGCCTGGTTGCCCCACATGGCGCTGCCGTCGCCGACAACGGCGATTACCTTGCGCTCAGGGTTGCCCATTGCCATACCGATGGCGTTGGCGATACCGGCTCCGATGGCTCCACCACGGGTTCTGGCATAGCTTCTGGGCTCGTTGTACTCCATGGAATCGGCCAGATCGCGTGAGTAGGACCAGCAATCATCAAATATAGTTGTATTGGCCGGGCGGCAGGCGTCTATGTCTTGGACCAGCTTGGAGAAGGCGATGGGAACGCTGTCGTTTTCGTCGGCCATCTTCTTCTTCAAATCTGCTGCGAGGCCGGCCTTTTTGCCCTTGATAATCTCGATTCTGTCGGCTACTTTTTTGCGGACATCGTTCGTCATTATCTTTTCTATAGCCTCAATAAGGTCGGCTACGGCCAGGTTGACGTTGCCCCATATACCTGCGTCTACCGGAGCGTTCTTGCCTATCTGCCATTCATCGTCGTCTATGTGAATGGTCTTGGCCCCGGGCGGCACCGGAGTTCCGGCTCCGCCGCCGACGCTCAGAACCAAATCGGGCGATCCGAAGAACGGCTTAACGTTTTTGGAATCTCCCAGCTGTTGAACGTGATTGCTGGGGAAGTTAACGTCGGTCATCCAGCCGTGGAAGACCGGTATACCGATCAGTTCGGCCAGTTTGACCACCTCGTACATGGCGTTGTTTCTTTCCACACCGTAACTTACGGTCATCACCGGGTTTTCAGCGGCAATCAGCAACTCGGCTGCTTTGGCAACAACCTCTGCATCCGGCCTGATTGCAAGTGGCTTGGTCAGTGCAGGCTTATAGTTGATATCTGCGGTTTGCCCCAGTATGTCCTGTGGCAGAGCGAGAAAAACAGGCCCCATTGGCGGTGTGGTTGCAACTTTATAGGCACGCATGATGGCTGTGGGAATATCGTGGGCGTAATTTATCTGGGTACCCCATTTTACGTACGGCGCGGCCATACCAACCAGATCGCCTGAAAGGGGCGGCTCATTCAGAAGTCTGCCGGCATCCTGCTGTCCGGCAGTGATTATCATGGGAACGCCGCCGTTTTTTGCATTAAGCATTGTAGGCATGGCAGCGGCAAGCCCAGGAGTGGTATGCAGGTTGGATATCGATACCTTGCCGGACGCTCTGGTGTAGCCCTCCGCCATGGCAACAACCATATCCTCGTGCATAGACAAGATAAACTCCAGCTCGGGGTGGTTGGTAAGCTCGTCCAAAAATTTAACTTCGGTTGTCCCGGGCAGCCCGAAGATGTATTTGACGCCTTCCTTTTTGAAGATTTCCATTATCGCTGTTTTGCCAAGCATTTCAGTCATTTATTACCTCCTAATTTATCCGTTAATAAAGAGCGGCGGCCACGTCCTCCATGCCCAGCTGCTCCAGCTTTTGCCTGCTTGGTTTCCCTGTATTTAAATCCCAATCCATTGCCGCGAGATATTCACTTACTCTTTCATCCATATTGACCGTCAGTCCCGCGGCAGGCCCCTCGGTTTGCGGGGGTGTACCCACGATCCTGCCGTTTACCTTACGCTCAACGGAATTTATACCCTCTCTAACGTTGAAAGCCTGACGGATGTTCGATATTCTCTCGCCAGCCTCCGTCATCAAAGCGACATCGTAAGGGTGCCCTGTAACCGCTGTCATATACTGAGAAACGGTTTCGGTGCCCAGCAGTACGTTGAACCAGAAGCACAGGCCCGCCGAGTTATAGGCCTGGCAGAAGGTGTTTTTCCCCTTCTGCTCGGCTCCCACGCCACTCTCAACACCGCCCTGGGTGTGTCGCGCTGGTGTGGGATCGATTTTATAGGAACAGGCGTAGGCCGGGTTGGTCTTGGGATCGTGATAGGGCATCTCCTGCCCCCCGATGTGTATCGCATATTGATCTGAACCCTTACCTATTATTTCGGCAGCTGATTTTGAGCCATTGGCCAGAATCGCTCCAATATCCTCTCGTTTTGCCATCTTCTCAAGCATGGCGATGATCGACTTATGATCGCCCCACTTCAACTCGATGCCGCCGGTATCTTCTTTAGTGATGAGGCCGTTCTCGTAACACTCTATGGCAAAGGCAACAGTGCCACCGGCCGATATGGTATCCATGCCGTAGCGATTGCATATATCGTTTGCCATTATCACAGATTCCAAACTGTCGTTTAAGCACATGGTTCCGAAGGCAACGGCGGTTTCGTATTCAGGCTTGTGCACGCCAGCAGCATATGTATAACTTACACCTGCCTTCATCTGTCCGCCGCAGGCTATGGGGCAGCGCCAGCAGCCGTATTTCTTCTGCTGATATGGCACCAGCTCTTCATTGGCAGCTTCCGTCTTGGGGAAATCGCGGGGACCCACACCACCCCAGTTCTTGGTGGGTACACCCCTGAAGGCCAGAGCGCCCATGGTACCGGCAAAGGTGCCATTGTTCCTTAAACGGTCGGCCAGCTTGTGACTTTTAAGCTTGGCCAAACTCTCTTTTCTTAATCGATCGATTGCATCTTTGTCGGCCACTTCAATCTCGGCGGTGCCGTGTACCGCTATGGCCTTCAGCTTCTTTGAGCCCATAACCGCGCCCAAACCTGAACGTCCGGCGGCCCGTCCTTCGTTGTTGATGATGCAGGCAATGAGCGACATCGCCTCACCGGAAGGGCCGATGCAGGCAATTCTCATATCCTTGCCCAGATCTGCTTTAAGCGCCTCTTCCGTTTCATTAGTATCTTTACCCCAAAGATGACTGGCATCTTTTAGCTCGGCCGCACCGTCTTTTATTACCAGATACACCGGCTTATCAGATGCTCCGGTAAAGAAAACGGCGTCGTATCCGGCAAATTTGAGGTATGGCCCGAAGTCTCCGCCGGAGTTGGCATCGCCCCAGCCACCTGTAAGCGGCGATTTTCCAACTACAACGTACCTGTTACCACCGGGTGTTGGCGTGCCGGTAAGCGGGCCCGTCAAAAACCCAAGGGTGTTATCGGGACCAAGCGGATCGACTCCTCCTTTTTGGCGGGAGAAAAGCACCCTGGCTCCCATTCCGTATCCGCCCAGATAGTCGAGGTACAGCTTTTCGTCTGGTGTTTCGGTGGAAATAGTACCGTCCGAAAGGTTCACAAAGAGCATCTTGCCCGTTACACCCTTCATCATTCACTCCTCCTGTTATATATAGCAATCGTCCTTATAGTTTGCGAAAGGGTAACCGCACCAATTGCTACTGGCTACCCTTTAAGGGAGACACATCGTATTATTTTTGCCTTTTAAGCCTTAAGAGCTAGGCAGATATTTCTTCATGGCATTCAGGTATTCGGAAAGCCTGTCTTTGGTCATATCACCCATGTGAGGTATTCTTATGATCACACCCTTGCCCTGGGCTTCCAAAGCCTTGTTCATCGGCGGCAGGCCGGTGCTCATCACGAATTTCTCCTCGCGCAGCTTGAGTTTCACCGGATTAAGATCCTGCATTTTCATACTCGGTGGTGTCTGCAGTGCGGTTACCGAGTTGGAGGCGACATTTTTGTCTGCAAACAGCTGGTAGCCATTACCCAGGCTGTCAATCCAGTCGTGAGTCATCTCCTTGAGCGCTTTGTGCCTGGCGTATCTTTCCTGGACGCCCTCGGTATTTACGATGTAATCCGTCTGCAGGTAAAGCGCATTAATCAGCGTGCAGTTCGGCGTTGTGCCTGTCATGAATCCTTTCGCAGTTGCGGCGTGTTTGGTTAGATCCAATATAGAGGGCGGGTAGCATTTCTTATTTTCTACAAGATACTTGGCCCTCTCAAGCGCCTCTTCGCTGACAATAGCTATGCCGAAGCCGGCATCAAGCCCCATACATTTCTGTGTGGCTGTGCTGTACATGGCTACGTTGCCCTGAATGCCGGTTCTGGTTGCACCGAAGGCGCTGACGGCATCCACCAGGGGCAGTGCCCCGTACTTCTTTATCACTTGTGAAACCGCGACAACATCAACCTCAACGCCTGTCGAAGTCTCGTTGTGGGTAAAGGTTACCACGCTGGGTTTTTCGCCGTTTCTTTCCATCTCCTTGAGCTTGTCTTCAAGCACATTGAGATCGATGCCCTGGCCCGGCTCAAAAGACAGCTTCTCGGAGTTCTTTCGATTAGCTACAGTCATACCGTGGTACATATCACCGAAGGAGCCCATGGAAACGGAGAGCACCTTATCGTCATCTCCGATAAGCGATGTGACCGAGGTCTCCATGGCGGTGCTTACGCTGCCCGGCATCAGGATGATGTGGTAACTGTCGTCCACCTCCGCCATCTTTCTCAAATTGGCATATATAGGCTTAAGCCTTACTATTATCTGCTCGTCGCGGTGCGAGAAGTTGGGCATCTTGGCCGCCTGCACCATCAGATCGCGCCTTACATAGGTAGGCCCCGGAGTGAACAGTTTAAGATCCTCTACCTGAGCGGCTAATTCTTCAAATCCCATATCTAACGCCCTTTCAAATCCATGTTGTTTATCTTTATTTTAGTACTTATTTATTATATCAATCGGCCTGGTTGGTAAATAGCTGCTTTTGCATATGTTGACTCCCTTATTTAAAAGCAGTACGAATACCGTATCATGCCTTATCGTTCTTAACCGCGATGTTTATGGCAGGCCACGTAGTGACCCGGAGCGCCTTCAATCAGACCGGGCTCCTCCTCTTTGCAGATGTCCATTATGTAGGGACACCTGAGGTGGAACCGGCATCCCGGAGGCGGCTCGGTGAAGTAGGGAACCTCGCCCTCGATGTCGATGTTTTTACCCCAGTTTTCATCGGGAATCAGCGGAGGTATGGCTTCTATGAGCAACTCGGTGTAGGGATGAAGCGGCTTGTGCACTATATCGTCTGCGTTGGCCACCTCCACCATCTTGCCGGCGTACATCACCGCTATGCGGTCGCAGATGGCGCGTGCCACCCCGAACTCATGCGTTATAAAGAAATAGGTGAGGTCCTTCTCCGCCTTAAGCTTCATTATGAGGGAAATGATGTCGGCGCGGATGGAAGCGTCGAGCATGCTCACCGGCTCGTCGGCAACGATAAACTCCGGCCCCAGTATCAGCGCCCTGGCTATTCCCACACGCTGTCTCTCGCCTCCACTGAGCTCATTGGGCCTCTTCTGCAGCATCTCGTCGGAGGTTTGCAGACCCACCGTTTCCAGCAACTCGCGAACCTTGTCTCTTTCCTCCCGCTTGCCCCGGTACATGTTATGAACCCTGATAGGCTCGGCCACGATGTTCAGGATGGTCCTCACCGGGTTTAGCGCGCCGAAGGGATCCTGAAAGATCATCTGCATCTTCCTGCGCAGCGCCTTCATCTGCTTGCGGTTGTACTTGGTTATGTCCTCGCCCTTAAACAGCATCCGGCCGCTGGTGGGCTTCTCCAGATGCATCAGCAGCCGTGCCAGCGTCGTCTTGCCGCAGCCTGACTCACCCACCACTCCGTAGGTTTTGCCCTTCTGAACCTCAAAACTGATGTCGTCGACGGCGTGTACATGTATGTGCTGGCCAAAGAACTGGCCGCGCTTCTTTAGGACGAATAACTTTACTAGATTCTCAACCTTGAAATATGATTCCACCTAATATCCCCTACTTACTTTCATTTATGCGATGGCAGGCCACGTAGTGATTGGGCGCAACCTCTACAAGCACCGGCGCGTCCTCCCCGCAATTCTCCTGCCCAACGGTGCACCTGGGAGAGAACCTGCAGCCCTCGGGCGGATTGAGCAGATCGGGTGGCTTGCCCGGTATGCTCTCCGGAATGCTGATGTCCGAGTGTATGTCCATAAGCGCGCTCAACAGCTTCTGCGTGTACGGATGCTGCGGCGAGGTGAATATCTCCGTCGTTGCCCCCATCTCCACTATCTTGCCGGCGTACATGATGATTATCCTGTCGCAGGCCTGACCCAGTACCGACAGCTCATGAGATATATATATAAGCGAAAGGTTCAGCCTTTTCTGCAGGTCGATCAGCAGCCTGAGCACCTGAACCTGAGTGACCACATCCAGAGCGGTCGTCGGCTCGTCGGCTATGACGATGTCCGGGTCGCAGGCCAGCGCCATCGCTATCATGACACGCTGCCTCATGCCTCCGCTCAACTCGTGGGGGAAGCTTTTGGCCCGCTGCGGGTCCATCTTCACCTGTGCCAGCAGCCCCCTGGTTTGCTCCCAGGCATCGCTCTTGCTGACTTTCCTGTGTATTTGGATCGCCTCCACTATCTGGGCACCAACGGTGTATACCGGGTTCAGCGCCCCCATCGCCGCCTGCGAAATGAGCGATATCCTTTCCCATCTCACCTTGAGGAACTCTTTCATGGGCATGTCCAGCAGGGACAGGTCACCCAGCATTATCTTGCCGCCGACCACCGCACCACCCTTTATGAGCCTCATCAGCGACATGGCAACCGTCGTCTTGCCGCAGCCGGACTCGCCGGCTATGCCGATGGATTCGCCCTTTTCCAGGGTGAAGCTGACCCCGTCGGCGGCCTTTACCGGCCCCGCCTCCGTAAAGTAATGAGTCCTTAGATCTTCTACTTCAAGCAGTGGCATTAACCCTTCCTTCTACTTCCCAGCCTAAGTACGAAACGGTCGTTAAGCGTGTTTCCTATGTAGGCGAATCCTAAACCGATCAGGGCAATAGTCAATCCGGGCGGTACAATCCACCACCATGCGTTCCACGTAAATGCGGCATCGGTTTGGGCAAAGTGCAGCATTACGCCCAAGGTTGGATGCGAAAGACTGCCCAGTCCCAGGAAGCTGAGGCCGGACTCCACCAATATCGCTACCACAACCTCCATGACGAAAGCTGCAATGACTATACCGGCGACGTTCGGCAGAACGTGCTGGATGATTATACGTATATTGCTTGCCCCCACAGACCTCGCCGCCTCTACATAGGAGTGCTGTTTGACTGATAGCGTCTGCGCCCTCGTCGATCTGGCGATGCCGGCCCAGCCGGTTATGGTGAGCAGCATAATCACGGTCCAAGGTCCGGGGCGCAGGTATGCAGACAGCACAATCAGCAGTGGTAAGCGAGGCATTATCAGCAGGATATCGGCAAGCCTCATCACCAGTTCTTCAATAACTCCTCCGAAGTACCCGGCCATCATACCAACAGATGCGCCGATGGAGGTTATCAGGAAGGCCGCAACAAAGCCAATCATGAGTGAATTCTGGCCGGCGTAAAGCAACCTGCTCCAAACATCCTCTGACTGCGAATTGGTCCCCAGCAGGTGTCGCCAAGATGGTGGCTGATACCTTTGGGCGTACGGCTCGAAATCATCGTTGGGCGATAATTTGTCGTATCCCGGTGCGCCCAGCAGCACCCCCACGTCATCAAGGTAGAAGCTGGCATCAGCCGAAGACATCCGGGACTCGAACTGAATCCAGAAATTCCTCGATCTCCAGTTGGAATAAGTTGACAGGTCTATCTCATAGAGCTGGTAGACATCATCATCGTCCCCTTTTTGCCAGGTTAGAGCCGTGGTCCAATTGCCATCGACGCCATTGGGACTGATGAGGCATCTTACCTCATCACCGTCTTCAAAGGAGTCGGCCTTGGCCTGAAACTGCAGGATCGCGTTTGCAAGGATGGTGTTGGAGAGATCCAGCGGGCGTTTTATGAAAGTGCTATCTGATTGAAGCCTGACATGATATTCTGTTATCTCATCAATAAGGATATCACCGTAGGGACCCCCCTCGTCGGTGATGGTGGCACTGCCCTGCGTTGTCCATCCGGCTGTCCAGTATTTCCCGCCGGTCCATCCTGTGCGGATATCCTTTTCATCTACAGCATGTGTAGCAATCACCGGCGCCAGCAGTATTAATGAGACAATCACAAATACAATGATCAGACCGGCGATACCTATTTTGCTTTTTCTAAATTCAGGCCACCACGCGAATAATGGCATCAAGGATTGCTTAAATCCCGCCCACAACGAAAAGCGTTTTTGCTCTGGATCTTGCAAACTAAACCTCCAACCCTAGTACCTAATCCTTGGATCGAGATATTGATATAAGATATCGACCAATAAGTTAGCTATTATGACTGAACACGAAAGGATGAAAAAGCACCCCTGCAACATTGGGTAGTCACGCATTCCTACCGATTGGAATATGAGCCGGCCCACCCCGTTATAATTGAAAATCATTTCGGTGAAAATCGAACCGGCAACGGCCAGTGAAAATCTCAAACCCACCGACGTCACCATTGGCAGCATTGCATTCCTGGCTGCGTGCTTGTATTTTACCCTCGTATCGCTTGCCCCCTTGGCTTCTGCGGTGGTTATATAGTGCTCCCTGAGCGTAGTAACCATGGTATTTCTCATGATAAGCTGATAGCCGCCAAATTGATTCACAACCAGAACCATTATTGGCAGCGCTGCGTGATAATAATAATCACCTATCTTGTTAAACCATGTGGCATAGGTGACTCCGGGCGTTTGCTGCCCGGCCAGCGGGAACCAGCCCAGGTCGTTTCCCAGTAAGTAAAGTGCCAGCATTGCCAGCCAAAACATCGGAGTGGCCCACAGTGCCAAGGAAATCGCCTGTGTCGTGGCATCGAACTTACCGCCAGCTTTCCAGGCTGATGTTGCTCCAAGGACAAATGCGATAATTACCTGCAGAATCATGGCATTTATTATGAGGAATAAACTCCAGGGCAAAGCGGAAAGTATCTTAGTGGTTACGTTACTTGGGAAATAGGTGAAGCTTTGGCCGAAATCGCCCTGAAAAGCACGCCCGATGTATGTGTAAAACTGAACCCAAAGCGATTCATCCAACCCGAATCGGGCTACTATCGCCAATCGCTCGTCCTCGGTCATTCTTCCAGCCGTGGCATATATATCTGCAGCTGTACCGGGCATTAAACGAGGAATCATGAAGTTTATCAGTAAAGCAATAAAGAGAACAAGAACGGCAACGCTCAGTCTCCTGATTAACCAACGTCTACTCAACAGGGCACCTTTCTAGGCAGATAAAGGGCGGTTTTTTGACAGAGAAATCAATGTCGCCAAATTGAACATAAACACCATAATGACTATGACGCATGATAAAAGAACACACACCATGTGCCACCGCCATTCCGCTTCCCGAGTGTTACCGGATGACGGTGGCACATACTTATTACTATTTCTCTAGGCTCCAGCCCTTAGCTACTTCTATTCTATTGGACTCACAGTCATAAGGGTTATGACCGAGGTCGTTCCCGGCATCATTCCATACAGGAAAATGCCATTGGGATTATCCCAATTTTCAAAAACATCTGTTCTGAAAGCAGACATGGATTGCGGATGGTACAAACATACAACAGGCATGGCATCCGCGAAGTCTTCCTGTACCTGCATAACAGCTGCAAGTCGCGTCGCTTCATTTACTATCAGCTGAGTTTCCCTCAGATCCGCATTCACATCGAGTGCATCCGCCACCAGCTGGTCATAAATAGCCAACCAATAGGCTTCCTGTGCAGCAGTCGGATCCTCAAACGGCGTATCGTAGGTCTGAGGTCTGTAGCCTTCCAATTTGGGAGGAGTCATAGTGGTATCGTTGTTCCAACCGACAACCGATCCGTCGTAATTGCCGCCGAACACCGGCTGTCCCCATTGTTTCGCTACATTGTCAAAGTCTGGATCTGACGGATAACCAAAGATGATCGTCTCGTAGTTGAAGACCTGCCATCCGCTGAAGACCTTGGGGCCGAAAGCCCCGGTCTCTACTGTCGGAACAATCTCGATACCTATTTCCGCCATTTGATCAGCGATCAGCTCGGCCGCCCTCTGATATGTGGGAGACGATAGATACAAGCCCTCATAGCTTAACTCAATGGCACCGACGCCCGCATGACCTGGGGGCGTATAGGTTCTTGTCTCGCCTTCCACGAAATCTGACATACCCGCTATCCCGTCAAGCAGGGCATTGGCATTGGTAATCCTCGTTGCGAGAGGCAGCTGAACCCCGGCACTGTCTACGTATCTATCTACCCACGCGACTTCATCGCTGGATTCAGCAAGGCCACCGGCAAACGGAACCATCTGCGGCAGCGTGGCGTAGCCAAACGCCGCGAAATCAATCAGGTCCTGCTTATTCAGCGCCATATCTATGGCCTGCCTGACTTCAAGGATATTCAGGGGTGGATAACGCATATTAAGGAAGAACATTACGGTACTGTTGAAGTTGGGAATAATATCTATGGTAATGTTCTGATCCAGTAGGAGTTTGGGCACCTCGGCCACTGACTCCACCATCGCCAGCATGTCAATATCGCCGGCCTTTAAGGCCAACGTTGCCGTATCGGCGGTTGCGTACATCCTCAGCATAACCTCATCTACGACTGCTCGGTCGCCTCCCCAATAGTTCGGGTCCGTATCGTAGAGTAAGTACTGCAGTGGTACGTATGAGTTAAAGATGAACGGTCCGCTTCCTATCAGCTCGTCTGCCAAGGTATCCGATTCTTCCAAAGCATACTGCTCTATGCTGCTACCGGCGGCTTCCAATTCAGTAAGCTTGGGTTCCCATATATGCGCCGGACAGATGAATACCGTGGAAAGTGATGCCAGGAATATTCGGGCAGCATAGGTATCTCCCAGGGTGAAGCTGACTGAATCAACATCTACCTTTGCTACTGCACCGGCATCCGGCTCGTCGTCGTCGTCCAGGTCTACCATCAGCCCTCCGTTGGACCTGCCCTGTGACCATTCACCGGCATTCGCATATTGCGTCTCAAAGGTGAAGACCACATCGTCGGCGTCGACTTTCTCGCCGTCGCTCCACTTGGCGTTGGGATCGATGTTGACGGTCCATATTTTACCTGTAGCGTCAACTTCCCAATCCTTTGCCAGAGCTGGGACTATGCTCCCATCCTCCATTCGATATACGAGCGGCTCCATAATAAGGCCCA
>DAOUZV010000035.1 GCA_030665485.1 Chloroflexota bacterium
ATCAACTACTTAGAATCCAGCTTTTTAGGAGATGTCGAGCTTACCCAGAGTTTCAACGTTGCCGGTCCGCTTAATGATATGTTTGGTGGAGCCCTCGGGCTCTCACTTACAATTACAGAAGGGCAAATGGCCTTTGAGGGATCGCCCGGGTATGTGGGGGATATCTTCGATTTCACTGAGGCAGAACGGGCCGCTCTTATAGCATCAGCGGAAGCAGCCATTGGTGCTTTCGCTCCAGGAGATACGTTAGAGTTATCAGAAGAAGAGCTCACCGCTCTAATGGCTGAAACCATGGAAGAGGCTTTCGCTGGGGGAGATGCAGACCTTGGTATCGACTTTGATAATCTTTCGGTTAACGTTGATGAAGATGGCGAGTTGGTCCTGACCACAACCATTGAAGTGCCGGAGGGTTCCGACTCGGGCTTGCCTGCCGGATCAGAAGCTGAAGTAGATATAATAACAGAAGTTGTCATTGACGACGAGGGAAATGCAGTCCTGGTAATCACCGATGTGGAAATGGGTGGACTCAGCGCAGGCGAATTGGGGCTTGATATCGATGAGATGAATGATTCGCTGGAGGATTCGGGTATGAGCCTGGAAGAGTCGCTGGGATTGCCCGAGGGCTCACTTACGGGGGCAGAAACTGATGCTGAAGGAAATCTGATTCTCACATAGCAGTTAATATATGCTTAATGAAGATTTATATATTATAGGCGGAAAGATAAATGAAATTCTTTCCGCCAAGCATGAGGCACGGGAAAAAGCCTTGCCTCTTGCACGTAAAAGCATCCGTTTTTGCGCCAATGCCATCCGCGCCATCCACCGCGCCGAGTACGACAAGGCCGTCGACCTTTTGACTCAGAGCCACAGCTGCCTGCAGGAGCTTAAAACAGCGCTTGCAGACCAGCCCGGCCTGATGCACACCGGCTACGTAAACGATGCCCAAAAGGAGTACGCCGAGGGTCGGATCACGCTCGCACTGGTCACAAACGCCTCCGTTCCCGATCCCGATGAACTTGGTATAGAGTACGCCTCGTACCTCAACGGCATGGCCGAGGCGGCCAGCGAGATGCGCCGGCAACTGCTGGATAGAATGAGAGAGGGTAATTTCGAATTGGCCGAGGCACAGCTTGCCAGCATGGACGAAATTTACAACCTGCTGGTAACCATCGACTTCCCCGATGCTCTTACCGGAGGACTCAGGCGCACCACCGACCAGCTCAGAGGCGTGCTGGAAAGAAGCCGCGGCGACTTGACTAGGGCACTTGTACAAAGTAAACTAGAAAGGAAGCTGAGCAGCTTCAATAATAAACTTATAACAGGACAAAAAGTTGGGCTAAGAAATGTCCAAAGTTGCTATTGAGTATATAATAAAATAGAATGACTCGCTTTTTAAAAAGGCGAGTTAAATTTTTATTTGGGAGGTATTAGATTTGGAACTACCTATTTGGATAATGATTGCAATCGGCGTTTGCGGTATCGGATTCGCATACTATCTGGTGCGCTACGTAATGGGTTGCGATCAGGGATCGGATGTTATCCGCAATATATCCGCCGCTATCAAGGAGGGCGCCAACGCCTTCCTTAAGAGGCAGTACATACTGCTGGCGATATTCGTTGCACTGGTAACCGCAGTTTTGGCGGTTATTCCAGATTTGGGTTATAAGGTAGCGATAACGTTTGTTTCAGGCGCAATCTGCTCCGGCCTTGCCGGATTCATCGGTATGAGTATGGCCGTAAGGTCAAACTCAAGAACAGCCGCGGCGGCTCAAAAGGGCCTCAACGACGGGCTCAAGGTATCGTTCCGCGGCGGTGCAATCATGGGCATATGCGTTGTCAGTATAGGCTTAATAGGCGTGAGCATACTGTATGCCATATTTAAAACAGACGCTAATTTTTACAGCATACTCGCTGGTTACGGTTTCGGAGCATCGTCTGTGGCCATATTTGCCAGGGTTGGTGGCGGAATCTTTACCAAGGCCGCCGATACCGGTGCCGACCTTGTTGGTAAAGTAGAACAGGGCATACCCGAGGACGACCCCAGAAACGCCGCCGTCATCGCCGACCTGGTTGGTGACAACGTGGGTGATGTGGCCGGCATGGGCGCCGATCTGTTTGAGTCCTACGTAGATGCGATTATCGCAACGATAGCCTTATCTGCAATCGCAATAGGCGTTACAGCTAACACTCAGCAAATAGCCTGGTGGTTACCAATGGTAATAGCCGGCGGCGGAATAGTGGCCTCCATGATCGGTGTGTTCTTCGTCAAAGTGGGCGAGAAACTGGAGATGGAGGCTCTGCTCGGAGCCCTACGCCGCGGTATCTTGGTGGCTTCCGGTCTCGTACTGGCATTCACCGCAATAATTGTGTGGGTACTTGATGCCAGCTGGGGAATTCTAGGAGCCGTAGGCGCAGGCCTGATAGCAGGAGTGCTCATTGGTGAGAGCACCAACTACTTCACCTCTTACAGCTTCGGCCCCACAAAGCGCGTATCCGAAGCTTCAAAAATGGGTGCCGGCACCAATATCATCAGTGGCTTTGCCAACGGCCTGATGAGTACCGTTCTTCCCGTTATTCTGGTTGTTATAGCCATACTTGCGGCATACTATTTTGCCGATGTATATGGCATAGCCATAGCCGGCGTTGGCATGCTTGCCACTTTAGGTATATCACTGGCTACCGATGCCTACGGGCCGGTTGCCGATAACGCCGGCGGCATCGCCGAGATGGCGGAGCTACCAGAGGAGGTCAGGGAACGCACAGACGCTCTCGATTCACTGGGCAACACCACCGCTGCAACTGGCAAGGGTTTTGCCATCGGAGCGGCGGGGCTTACCGCGCTTGCTCTTCTGCTCTCCTATGCAATAGCAGTAGGTGTCACAACCATCGACCTTCTTAACCACAAGGTGCTGGCAGGCGTACTGCTGGGCGCAATGATGCCAGCGGTTTTCTGCGCACTTACCATGAACGCGGTGGGTAAAACAGCGTTTACCATAATTGCAGAGGTCAGGCGTCAGTTCAAAGAGATCGTCGGCATAATGACGGGCGAGGCCAAGCCTGAGTACGCCAAGTGTGTTGATATTTGTACCACGTCCGCTCTCAAGCAGATGATAGTACCCGGCGTAATGACCGTGGTAGCACCTATTCTCGTCGGGTTCTTGTTGGGACCCATAGCCCTCGGCGGCTTCCTTATCGGCGCCACCGCCTGCGGATTCATCTTGGCGGTAACAATGGCAAATGCCGGCGGCTCATGGGATAACGCCAAGAAGTACATTGAAACAGGTCAGTACGGAGGAAAGGGTTCCGACGCTCACAAGGCAGCAGTTGTAGGTGATACCGTGGGTGACCCGATGAAGGATACCTCTGGGCCTTCGCTTAATATCATGATCAAGCTGATGAGTGTAATAGCGCTTGTGTTTGCGCCGGTGTTTGTCGGCACAACAGGCTGGATCGGCTAATAAGCGCGCAGGAACGGATTGTACCTGCGCTCATAACCAATTGTAGTTTGTGGCCCGTGGCCCGATAGAACAACTGTTTCGTCGGGCAGGGCCATTAACTTTTCCATAAGGCTGTTCATCAAATCCTCATGAACGGAATCATCAAAATCACTGCGGCCTATGCCCAGATTAAACAGTGTATCTCCCGAAAACACGACACCGTGTCCGTAAATAGATATACCATCCGGCGAGTGACCCGGTGTGTGTATTACCTTAAAACTCAAATCCCCAATATCTATGGTATCACCATCGTCCACTACCATATCAGGAGGAGGTGGCATTTTGAAGGAAGGGCCCATTATGCGGGCAAAACGCTTGGTCAACTCAGGGTCTCTCCAGGCACCATGACTTACAAACTGCCCTCCGGTGATATCCCTGATGTCGCTTATGGCGCCGATATGATCAACGTGATTGTGAGTCGCAATAATCGTAGTTATTCTGAGTGCCTGCTTTTTAGCCGTATCTACAACTTTATCAGCATCGGCACATGGGTCAATAACCATGGCCTCCTTCGTTTTCTCACTGCCAACGATGTAGCAGTTGGCCATGAACGGTCCCAATACCAATGCCTCAATAATCATATATAACCCCTATCTTTACCTATTACGTCTATAACCTATTCTACCATCAGCATATAGCGGCTACAAGTAAAACCGTTACAAACGCTGCAAGTTCCAGCTTTACACTGCATGCCAAAACTGTTAATCTTTGATAGGTAATTTGTACACCTTTTATTGATCTTTTCAGGTCGTATTTAAGGAGGATTATTTAGTGGCTGAACCCGGAAAAGTGGATATGGATAAAATCGCATCACTGGTAAAACGACGCGGTTTTTTATTTCAGTCGAGTGAAATATATGGCGGGCTCGCCTCCTGCTGGGACTACGGGCCTCTTGGGGTTGAACTTAAAAATAACATTAAACGCGAGTGGTGGAAGACCAACGTACAGCAGCGGGATGACATAGTGGGGCTGGACGCCAGCATATTGATGCACCCGGACGTCTGGGCGGCAAGCGGCCACGTTAGCGGCTTCGCCGATCCCATGGTCGACTGCAAGTCCTGCCAGAAAAGGTGGAGAGCCGACCATCTGACAGATGAAAAGTGCCCCGAGTGTAGCGGCGAGGTAACCGAACCCCGCATGTTCAACCTTATGCTAAAAACATTCCTCGGCCCGGTGGAGGACGATGCTCATCAGGTATATATGCGCCCCGAAACGGCACAGGGCATCTTTGTCAACTTCACCAACATCTTAAATGTAAGCCGCAAGAAGCTTCCGTTCGGCATCGCTCAGATAGGCAAGGCATTCCGCAACGAGATAACCCCGGGCAATCTGACATTCAGAACCCGTGAATTTGAGATGATGGAAATCGAGTATTTCGTAAAGCCCGGCACCGATGAGGAGTTGCACCAAAAATGGCTAGATGAGAGGCTCAACTGGTACGTCAACCTTGGTATAGATAGGGATCACGTACGTCTGCGCCAGCATGGCGATGATGAGCTGGCTCATTATGCGCAGGGATGCTACGATGTGGAATACCTGTTCCCCATGGGCTGGATGGAGCTTGAGGGCATTGCCAACCGAAGTGATTTTGACCTGAAAAGACACTCCGAAGAATCAGGCAAAGACTTGAACTACTACGACGAGGAATCGGGAGTGCACATAATCCCTTACGTAATCGAGCCATCAGCAGGTGTCGACAGATCAGCGCTGGCGTTTCTAACAGATGCTTACTATGAGGAACTCGACGACAAGGGCGATCTTAGAGTAATACTCAAACTCCACCCTAAGCTGGCGCCTGTCAAAGTGGCCATTCTACCTTTGAGCAAAAAAGACACTCTGACACCCATGGCCAAAGAGATATACTCTACTGCCCGCCAGAACTTGATGGCCCAGTATGATGACACCCAGAGTATTGGCAAGCGGTACCGCAGGCAGGATGAGATAGGCACACCGCTGTGCGTCACCATAGATTTCGACTCTCTTGAGGATAAGCAGGTAACGGTCAGGGACAGAGACACCATGAAGCAGATTCGCGTGCCTATTGCAAAGTTGATTGGAGTACTTACGGCAAAGCTTAATGGCGAGCCGTTCTAAATACCTCACGTTGATGAAGTAGAGGAAATTCAAGAGGAACTCAAATAGGAGCTATATCTATTTCAGATACCTGCTCATGCCGATGAGATACTTGCGGCACTCGTTGCGCATCCATCCCGGCCTGTTACGATCCTTCTCTACAGCCTTGAGACACAGAATAGCCTCCTCAGAGGCCAAAAACGCTAGCACTTTAAGCGCGTTATCCCAGTCATCACGATGCCTGTATGGGTCGTTGATGATGTCCATCAACTCTTGCTCTTTACTCATCAGCACATCTCCTACTATAATTCTATACTCTTGCAACGGCAGAAGTCAAAGCAAAAGTTAATAACTAACAACCTCTACCAATGAACCCTCGTCTGTCTTGGTTACCTGAATACGAGTTTCAAAGGCATCTTTCAGCTCGTCGATGTGGGTTATGACTATTATCTTCTCAAAATCGTCCTGTATCGAGTTTATTGCCTCAACGATTTTTTCTTTTCCGGCGTTGTCCTGCGTGCCAAACCCCTCGTCTATAATCAGCGTCGGCAGCGGGGCGCCGTGACGGCGAGCCAGTAGTTTTGATAAGGCAATGCGCAGCGCAAAGTTTATGCGGAAGGCCTCTCCCCCACTGTACATCTCGTAGTTGCGCGTGCCCAGCTCATCCGAAATCTTTATGTCAAGTGTTTCCTCCACCTCATCCTTCTTCGTTTTTTTGGCGCGCTGGCTTTCAAGTCTTATGTTCATACGGCTATCGGTCATGCGTCCCAACAATCTGTCTGCTTCCTGCTCAATCTCAGGCAGCGCCGATTCGATAATCAGCGCCTGGATGCCCTTCTTGCCAAATGCCACCGCCAGCTCGTCGTAGACACCTTTTTGCTCCGATGTATGGCGCCAGCTGTCGCTCTTCTGCTTTTTGATCTTTCCCAGCTCATCGCAACGCCGCAGTTTTTCCTGGTTGGCAACAAGCCTATCTCTCCACTGGCGTTGTTTGAGTTGCGATTCCCTATATAACACCTCTGCACTATTCAGCTGCTGGTCTATCTGTGGCAATTCAACCAGTTCTGCCGACAGCACTTGCCTTGTCTTCGTGTCTTCGTCTACAGTCGTACGCCAGCGACTAACGGCTTCTTCAACACGAGCAAGCCCCTCCTTCACCTTCGGGAGCTGGTTCACAGCCTCAGCGTTATCCCGCTCAAGCGCCTCACGTTTGCGCTCTAATGCTACTCGCTCACTGCCCAAGCGCGACTCGAGATTGCCTACCTCTGTAGTTAGAACCTGCAGGGCTGAGTCTGCCTGCTTTATCTTGCCATCGTTTTGGCGATACTGATCGCCCTTGGCCCCTCCTTCAGACTGATAGTTGCCCACAATATGGTCGTGTCCCTCGACGCCCAGTTCGGTTCCGCACAGAGGGCAGTTGGCGCCATCTTTATTAAGCATATCTATCTTGGATTTGAGATCAGCCATTTCCTCTTTCAGGCGCACATTGGTCGTCTTCAGGTGATGTACCGAGTTTGACAGTTCCTGCTGCCTTTCGTTTTTCGACTTGAGTTCAGCCTCTGACTCACCAAGCTTGGATATTTCTATAATTAACTTCTCCGATTCACCGGTGTATCCAGCCTGCACCTTTTCATACTTTTCAACCCTTTGCCGATTATCCTTTAGCTGAATGTCCAGATCGCGCAGCTGCGTATCCGCTTGGCCAAGCCTTTTTTGTATATCCTTTAGCTTCTCCTCTTTGAAATCCAGCTCTTTGCGCAAATGGCGCAAGTTGTTAACCTCAGCCTCCTGTTTAGCGGCATCGGCATTAACTACACTTAGTGTATTGTTTATCTGCTCAATCTCCTGCTGGTAGCTATCCTTATTGGCCAGTTCCCTATCTATTTCAAACATGGCACTTTCCAGTCTGCCCAACTCATCCTTTGACTCACGCGCCTTCTCCCTAGCCCTGCGCTCAAGCTCATCGTATAAAGACAACCCTAAGATCTCAGCAAGCACCTTTTTGCGCTCAGACGGCAGTTTCACCGTAAACTCATCGGCACGGCCCTGCACCAGATAAGCGCTGTTGATAAACGTTTGATAGTCGAGGCGCAGTATTTCTATGATCTTACGCTGTGTCTCCCGCATCGTGTTCTCGGTAATCGAGCGATACCCATCGCTAGACTCCTGCTGCAGCTCCAGTAATGTACTCGATGTCGCTCCCGACTTCGACATTGAGCGCTTGCGTATCACACGATACTTATCCGGACCAACGCAGAACTCGTACTCGACCTCCATCTCTCGCTGACCGATGTGTATCAGATCGTCGTCGGTTCTGGCCCGTGACTGGCCCCACAGCGCCCAGGTTATGGCATCGAGCAATGTTGACTTGCCAGCGCCATTTTCACCGCTTAAGGAAGCAACATGAATACCGCTAAAATCCAGCGGCTCTACATCGCCCCGGTAGCACATAAAATTGCGTAGCGTAAGTTTTGCTGGTACCATGTATCAATTTCCTACTGCTCGGAAATAAGCTGCTTTCCATACTCGAGCATCTTTTTAATGCGATCGGGTGGCGTATCTTTAGACTGCAGATAAACCTCAAGCGCTTTTATCGGCGACAGGCTCTCAGAGCCTTCGTTGCCTATCCTGATGCGCCGCTCCCTTGCCACATCCTTCACTATTGAGCCGACATAGTACGCACCCTTGAGCGCCCTGCGTATTTCGCTGTCGTTTATCATAGGCTCGTTGCTCTCTGAAACCTTTATTATCAAACGGACGATTGCATCGGTAATTTCCTTTTTGGCAATGGCAGCCAGCACGGTAGCCGTGGGGTCATCAGTATTGGCATCAATCTCGATTGTTAGAAAACTCCGCGCGGAGACGGGATGAAAATCACAGGATAGTACGCGCTCCCCTGCTGACTTCGATGTATCCAGTTCGACAACGTAGAAACCTTTTTCATCATTCTCATCACCAAAATCAACGCGCTCCAGGCTGCCCGCATAAACCATAGGCGGATTTTCAGACAACACCTGCCGTTTGTGAATATGCCCCAGCGCCACATAATCAAACTCGCGCCGTGACAGTGAGCTGTGCAGCATAAAGTAGTCCTGCCCCACCAGCATGGTCCTTTCCGAACCAGTTTTTGCTGTAGAAACTGAAACATGGCCTGTCAGCACTGCTGGAACCGAGCAATCGAGAGATTCGACCTCCTGCGACAGTATATTCGTAAGTGTCTGTTGCAGTTTTTCATTTACTTGTTCCGCAGTTAAGTTCTTGGCCTCGTCCTTGGCAAGAAGCACGCTGCGTCGCGCCCACGGCAGTGCCACCACCTGCACATTACCAGACTTCGTACCAACACAATATGTGCCCGGCCTACCTCCAACGTAGATGTTCCGCACAGCCAGTGTATCGAATATTTCAACGCTGTTGGCGCGCCCCACGGCGTTGGGCAGATCGTGGTTGCCTACAAGGAGAAAAACTGCAACACCATGCGACGCCAAACGACCTATGCGCTTGGCAAACTCGCGCTGGTGCGTCTGGGAGGGGTCGCGGCTGCGGTAGGCGTCGCCGCAGAAAAGAACTAGATCGACCGAATCGTTTAGGGCATAATCGACAAGCTCATCCAAAACCTTTAAGAAATCGCTTAGGCGTGTGGACAAGCCGATGGCCGGGTCGATGTGGCCGTATCGTTCTACGCCAAGATGAAGGTCGGCAAAATGAAGTATTTTCATGAATACATTAATTTCAAACTATTTCTCGGCCGGTTTATCAATTTTAAGAGATTCACCAAAGTACAACATCGTATGCGGCCAGGGCATCTCTATTTTTTCTTTATCGAAGACCCTTTTGATTCTGCGTCTGTATTCGCCCATTATGGACCACTGCTGTATGGGCTGGGTATCTCCTACGATTTTTATGTATATTCCCGAATCGGCAAACTCGTTCACTCTTAGGACTGAGGGGCTCTTGGAAATGATATAGGCTGCCCATTCCGGGTCCTGCGCCAGCTCCTCCCATGTGTTTTTCATTATATCCATAACACGGTCAAGGTCTTCCTTGTAAGCCACGCTGATGTTGAGGTGCGCCCTCGCCCACTCCTGAGTATAGTTGGAGACAACGCCAATCTGTCCGTGCGGAATTATATGTTTTGCGCCATCCAGGTCCCGCAGCACCGTTTTCCTCAAGGAGATGTCCTCGACAACGCCCATTATATCTCCTACTTTTATCACATCGCCCACGTCGTATTGATTCTCTGCCAGAATGAAAAACCCCTTAACCCAATCCTGTAGCAACGACTGAGCACCAAAACCTATGGCAAGGCCTATGACTCCCAGTCCAGCTACACTTGCGGTGATGCTGATCCCGTAAATGCCAAATATGATAAATACAGCTACCAATATCAGTATTAATACCAACAAATACGATGATATTTGAACCAAAGTGTTGATTTTTTTGTCGACCACAACTGCTGCCGTTTTACGCTTCATCTGTCTTCTAACGAAATTACTAATTAAGAGCTTTATAACAACATAGCGAAGCAGAAAATAGGCAACCAAGCAAGCCGCCAACACAATCCACACCTGAACATGCCATCTGTTATCTCCAATAAACTGCGATATCGTATTCATGGCAACCTCCTACCGGTTA
>DAOUZV010000093.1 GCA_030665485.1 Chloroflexota bacterium
ACGACACGTCTAAAACAGACGACGGACTTGCCGGCTCCGAGGGGGCTTTTATGTGGTGCTCCTTCTGGCTGGTGCGCGTTTTGCTGCGGCTGGGCCGGACTGATGAAGCTAAGGTTCTTTACGAGAGGCTGGTTGGCTACAGCAATCACCTAGGCTTGTTATCCGAAATGGTAGACCCGACATCAGGTGAGATGCTGGGCAATTTCCCGCAGGCGCTTTCCCACCTCGGCATAATTGTTGCCGGATTGGAGATGGAAAGCGCAGTGTGACCAAAGTCGCTTGACACTGGCTTGTTACCTTTGTATAGTTTGTACTTCGTCTTAGATCAGCAAAAGGAGGTGTTTTAAATGGCGAAAGCAACTTTGGATGGCATAGTTCTTGCCGAAAGCGATGACTATCAGATGGTGGAGGGCAATGTCTATTTTCCTCCGGAATCAGTTAAGTGGGAGTATTTGAAGGATGGTGATAGGCAGTATACCTGTCCGTGGAAGGGTAAGACTAAGTATCACGATATTATTATAGGTGATAAGGTGTACGACAATTCGGCTTGGAGTTATCCTGAACCCAAGGATGCGGCTAAGCTAATTAAAGGCCATGTGGCGTTTGAAAGAATGGTTGACGTGGAGCGTTAGCCGTCCCAAAAGTCGCATAATTACCTACATCGATAGGAAGGAATGGCCTTATGGAAGAGTATGATCTTATAGCAATTGGTTCCGGTGCGGGGATGATGGTGTTGAGCGATGCGGTGGAGCACGGAGCCAAGGCGGCACTGGTGGACAAGGGCCCGATGGGTGGCACCTGCCTCAACCTGGGCTGTATACCGTCAAAGATGCTGATATACCCGGCGGACAGGATAGCCGAGATACAGGATTCCGCCAAATTGGGGATAACGGCTGAGGTTAAGGGTGTGGATTTTAAGGCGATAATGGAGCGGATGCGAAGCAGCATTCACAAGTACAGCAACGATATGAGAGAGGCCGCTCTTAACACTAAAGACTTTGATTATTACGAGGGCGAAGCGCATTTCGTTAAAGACTATGTGCTTGAGGTAAACGATCAGCAGATTATGGGGGACAGGATCATCGTTGCCTCCGGCTCCCGACCGTTTGTGCCGCCGGTAAAGGGGCTTGACGCTGTTGACTATCTTATCAACGAGTCGGCGCTGGAGCTTACCGTAAAGCCGGAGAGCATGATAATCGTCGGCGGTGGGTATATAGGCGTTGAGTTTGCGCACTTCTTTGCCGCCATGGGCACCAAGGTCACAATACTGGAGATGGGCAACAGGCTGGTTGCCAACGAGGAGCCGGAGATATCCGACCTGCTCAAGAAGAAGCTGGCCGAGCGCATGGACATTCTGACGGTAGTGCAGGCCGAGGAGGTCAGGAATAACGGTGATTCTGTCACCGTTATTGTGAAGGACCTCGCCAGCGGTAAGCAGAAGGAAGTGACGGCTCAGCAGCTGATGATGGCGGTTGGCAGACGGTCCAACGCCGACATCTTGCAGGTGGAAAAGAGCGGGATCGAGGTCGACAAGCGAGGTTACATCAAAGTCGACGAGTATCTCCAAACCAACAAGGAGAACATCTGGGCCATCGGCGATGCCAACGGTACCAGCATGTTCAGGCACACCGCCAATAGGGAAGCGGAGCTTGTTATTGAGAACACGTTCCACGGCGCCAAGACAAAGATGGACTATAGCGCCATACCTCATGCCGTATTCACCCATCCGCAGATAGCCGGTGTGGGGCTTGGTGAAGAGATTGCGAAGAAGGATCATCAGATATATGTTGGAAAGGCCAGATACTACGATGTGGCAAAGGGTGAGGCCATGGAGGAAACAGACGGTTTTGCCAAGGCGATAGTTGAGAAGGAGACACATAAGATACTGGGCTTTCACATTATAGGGCCGTATGCGCCGATGCTGGTTCAGGAGGTGGTCAACGCCATGGAATCCGGCGGGCACCTTGATGAGATATACAGCGCTGTGCACATCCATCCGGCGCTTTCGGAGTTGGTACAAAGAGCGCTCGGCAATTTAGAAGAAGTCTAGTTTTATCGTTTATTGACATATAAAAAGCGAGCCCGATAGTTTTTGCTATCGGGCTTCTTCCTGCTATGTGCCTCATCTGCAAGGTTAACCCTACCAACACGGCTTCAGATAATATCGACATCAAGGATATATCGGAGTATCTGGCAGAGGCTTACGGCAAAGACGAAAATATCAGCGTTTAGACATCTATCTGCATGCCGTCATAGGCGAAGCTGATATTAGGATATTTCCCTTCCAACCCACGATAATCGTCGTAGCTGCGGTTCCAGTACTCCTCCAGATGTACGAATACGGTCTTTCTGGCGCCGATGCGTTGTGCTATTTCCATCGTCTGCTCAAAGGTGTAAAGAGTGGTTCTGGAAATGTGGTCGTCCGGATAGATAAAGTCGTGTTTTAGGCCCATTTCGAAGATACCCGGCTGTATTATAAGCAGGTCGGCGTTTTGCACTTCACCCCGATGCTCAGGGAAAGGCTTCAGGTCACAGGGGGCATAGATGACCTTACGTCCTGCTTTTTCAAAGACATATATGAAGACAATCTGAAAACCGCGATCAACCGGAACAGCGGTTATTTGCACATCGCCGATGAGCAGTCTGTCGCCAAAAGGTTTGATACACATAAAGCCTTTTGCCTGATAGAAGTCGATCACCGGGCCGTATTGCGAACTGAGCTTGCTTAAGCGTCCGTTCATTTTTTCAGGGGTAAGCAGGCAAACCTGTTTTTCCGGGTAGGCGCTCCAGCTGCGGAAATCGAGCGCCATATGCTCAACAATTCTAAATCCTTCGACATGGTCAGGATCCAGATGGGTAAACAGAAGATGATCGACGCGGTTTATATCGCAGCGATTGAGCTGTGCTGCGACTTCTGCCGGTGTGTCAATCAGCAGACCGATATCATGCATGTAGGCGGACGGGCCGGAACGGGCGTAGGGAACGCCCTTAACTCTGGCCTCTGTGCATACCTTGCACGGGCACAGCGGTTTGGGGATGACTTGGCTTCCGCCGGAGCCTAAAATTGTCCATTTCATGTTAAACCCGAGCCCCCGCTTTGTTATGCGCGGGGGCTTTTAAAAAATCGTAAGTTTATATAGGAAATATCTCTTCTATTTGAAGGGGTCCCATCGGATGGTCTGCTTTTCGTAAGCGGGTGGGAACAACCGCAGAAACTCATCGTAGTAGTAGATCTCTTTGAATGTGGCAAACGGTAGGCCGTAGGCCGCGTTGGGTCTTGCCTTCAGCTCCTCGGGGGCGACCACGTTGGTGCACACCGCGTCCATGACGTCGTCCATGCCGGTGCCCATGGCAAAGCGCAGCTTTTCACGGTTGGCGATCTGCTCTGGCAGCATATCTCTGAAGGCCTCTCTTAAGATGAACTTCTCGGTCTGTTTTTCGCCGTATATCTTCCAGTCCATGGGTATCTTCTGGCTGAAGGCAACCACCTTGGCATCCAGGAACGGGGTTTCATATATCACTCCGTTTGCCATCCAGCCACGGTCAAGGCGCCTCAGCGCGGTATTGTAGGATATATCCAGCAGTTTCTGTGCCAGCTGAACGCGGTGCTCATCGCTTTTTACGTTGGGGCTCTTGAGTACCATGCGGTATCCGCCGAACAGCTCGTCGGCACCCTCGCCCACCAGCACGGCGTCCGTATACTCTTTTGCCAGCCTTGATGCATAGTAGTTGGAGAGGATGCCGGATATGCAGTCCTCATCAAAGCTCTCCAGATACCAGATCGATTCCGGTATGAAGCTGGCTATATCGTCATCTGTAATTCTGTATATGTGATGCTCCAAACCTAAAAACTTGGCCATCAGCTCGGCATTTTTCAGATCGGGTCCGGGCGCGCTGTCAACGGTAACGGTGAACAGGTTCAGATTCGGGTTGAATTGCTTGGCTATGGCGGCAATGATGGAGCTGTCCAGGCCGCCGCTGAGGGCGACACCACGTACGCCCTTCATTCTCTTTTCCACCGCCTCTATGAGCAGTTTGCGAACCGTTTGAGCGGTTTCCTTCATATCACCCAGTTCAGGTATGTCGGCAACGAACGGGTTAAACGGCTTCAGTCCGTCTTTTGTGCTGTAGGTGTGCCCGGGGGGCAGCTCAGAGATATCGAACCGGATGTACTCTATAAGCGCCTTCATCTCAGTAGCGAAGTAGAGCACGCCGTCTTCCGTTCCATAGAACAGGGGCCTGGAGCCAACCTGATCGCGGGCCAGAATGACCTCGTCGTCTTCTACGATGGCGCACACATAGTCTGCCTCAAGCAGGGTAAAGCAGCCCTTGCCGTGCTGCTTGTACGTCTGCGCGAAGTATTCAATATCCAGTTGGCCGTCGGCTGTTTGGTTGTACATCTCTCCATCATACAAAACATATGGAGACCTGTTTAGTAATGCACACGGCGTTCGTTCTGGCGTGAGGTTTAGCTCGTTTGCGCCCAGTGCGCCGCGTCCGTCCGGCAGTGTGCGGATGGCGGTGTTGTCCGGGCCTCGATGCTTCATCAGTTCCAGCATCTCCGCTATTTCATCGGCGCTACCGCCGACTGAGTTTTCGTTTATGGCTATGATTCCAGCTATCGCTGACATAATTTTCTCCTTAGTTGCATTTTTATTTTGCTTATCTAAATAGATACTTCTAGATTAAATCTTTATCAACCTCCCTTATCCCCCAATCTTTGGGGACTTTCAAGCTGGAGGTGTTCCCCCAGAGTCCCCGGCAGGGCATGTCCTGCACTTTCTATATATTAGGGCTATGACTGAACATAGCCATCCAATATCTTTATTGCGCTAAAGGCATCTAAGCAAAAGGCGTCTGCCCCTATTTCCTGTGCGTATTCATCGGAAACGGCGGCGCCGCCGATGAGAACCTTAACTTTATCTCTGATACTCTCCTCTTTGAGCGCTTCTATAACGACGCCCATCTCCAACATGGTGGTTGTGAGCAGGGCGGAAAGCCCGACGAAGTCAGGGTTTTCATTTTTCACATAATCGACGATCTTTTCGGTGGGCACGTCTATGCCCAGGTCTTCTACCTCGTAGCCGGCG
>DAOUZV010000072.1 GCA_030665485.1 Chloroflexota bacterium
ACGGCTTAATCCACTTATCATGCCCCATCCGGCTACCGGTATGAAATCACTGGTAAGGCTTAAAGAGCTGGAGATAGACCACATTTATCCCGGATTAGGGGATTCCATCTCACAACCGTCAATAATAAAAGATGTCCTAACACTTGATATAGATGATGCAAAGAGACACAACGTATTGGAGGATAAAATCAAAGGAATCTGGAAGGCTTCTATTACAAGACTAAGAAAAAAACAGCTATAGAGGAAGACAGTTTAAATGGTTGTCAATACGAGGCAGGAGTGTTTAATGGGAAAATCGATAATAATCATAGGTGCAGGGATTGCCGGACTGTCTGCCGGTTGCTATGGACAGATGAATGCCTACGATACCCAGATTTTTGAGATGGATACCAGGCCCGGCGGGGTATGCACGTCGTGGAAACGCCAGGGGTATACCATAGACGGCTGCATGCACTGGCTGGTGGGCTCCGGACCTGCCAGCAGCTTCTATGGCATCTGGGAAGAGCTGGGCATTATAAAGAACCATACGTTTATAGAGCACGGGGAATACCTTAGTGTTGAAGGGGCAAACGGCAAATCGCTGGCCCTTTACGCTGATTTGGACAAGCTGGAGCGAAGTATGAAGGAGCTTGCCCCGGAGGACAACGCCTTAATTGAGGATTGGGTTAAGGGCCTGAAAAAACTGATCGGTTTTGACATGCCGGTTGATAAAGCGCCCGAACTGATGGGGATTTTCGATAAGCTCAAAATGCTCTTTAAAATCTTGCCTTACTTAGGATTCATGAGAAAATGGGGTAAGGTGACCATCAGGCAGTTTGCGGATCGCTTTAAGAGTGCGTTTATGCGGGAGGTTTTCCTGGGTCCTGTTGGAGATATGGATGACTTCCCCATACTTGCCTTGATGATGCCTGTGGCCTGGATGAGCCAGAAGACGGCCGGTTATCCACTGGGTGGCTCACTGAAGATGTCCAAAACAGTCGAAAAGCGTTACCTTGACTTGGGGGGCAAGGTAAACTACAAGTCGCGGATCGAGAAGATACTGGTGGAGAACGATAAGGCGGTTGGTATAAAGCTTGCCGATGGCAGCGAGCACCGTGCCGATACTATCATCTCTGCGGCTGACGGACGTACAACAATATTCGATATGCTGGAGGGCAAATATATAAACGACAAAATACGGGGCTACTACGATAATCCCTCTCTCTATCCTCCATTACTACATGTGGCGTATGGTGTAAATCGCACCTTTGATGATGTTCCACAATCGGTATCGGGATTCAACCTACTGCTGGATGAGCCGATGACAATTGCAGGCAAAGAGCATACGCGGCTGCCGCTGCACATCTACAACTTCGATCCCAGCCTGGCACCGGAGGGTAAAACGGTGCTCAAATTCATGATAAACACCGAGTATGAGCCATGGGAGGAGTTGTACAAAGACACTGAAGCTTATAAAGCGGAAAAGGACAAGCTTGCCGGTGAGCTACTTACTGTACTGGAAAAGCGCTTCCCTGGAATTACAGAACAGGTTGAAATGACCGACGTGGCAACTCCGATGACGTGGGTGCGCTACACCGGCAACTGGAGGGGCAGCTACGAGGGCTGGATGATGATGTCGCTGGGTTTCGGCAAGCGTATGGAAAAGACGCTGCCAGGGCTGGACGGTTTCTACATGGTGGGCCAGTGGGTTGAGCCCGGTGGCGGTATACCGGGAGTGGCTCCGTCCGGCCGTAACGCCATTCAAATAATCTGCAAGAAGGACAAGAAGAAGTTCACAGCAACCAAGCCGTAATAAACACGAATAATATGAAGCAGGCTCTATTTATAGGGCTGCTTCCTCGCCTTTAGGTGGAATATATTGCTTTACTACGTCTGGCACATTTCTCCCCAGCGATGTAGTTATACTATATACACTTGCGAATGAAATATTGAGAGGGATAACATTCTCCTTTTTGGCAAAGATAATCGGCATTCCACTCCACGGAACCGGAGCAGACGGGCTGTAAAGTATATACATCTCCTCTGACTGACCAGAGGCCCTAACTATTTCCCGCTTCCCTGCAATAGCTGCTATGTAATACGTTCCATCGTGGAATTGTACCAGTGCTCCCTGTTCTTCTGTGATTCCTTCATGTGCCTTTCTGCTGCCTTTGAAAAACCAGTTTAGAATCGGTACACCGATATTGAACTTTTTGAGAAACTTCCTCAATTTAACTCTTGTAGCAAAAAATCCGACAATTAGTATCAACGCTACGGTGAAAACAATTGTCATTGGTATAACATATGCCTCATTATCGAATATCCAAAGAATAAGAGGCCTCCACATTCTGGAAATAATATCAATTACAAAATAAAAGATGCCTATTATAACACCTACTGCAAAAACAATTGTTGTACCCTTGATAATCAATTCCCTCATTTCAGCCCTCCACAGGTCAATCTATCTAAACACAATCCTATCTGAACTCTTTTTTAGACATAGCTATAAATATTAGCGCCAGCAGCCCAGGTAGCCAGGCAGAAAACAGCCCACAAAATCCCCCCAAAATGATTGCCAGCATGAAGTTCTTCTTATCCAAAGCGTAACGACCACCTAGAATAGCCAATACACCAATAACTATACTCGAGACTCCAGCCGCCGCCCCACCAATTGCACCACCTATCCCCAGGTAACCAACTCCAAAGCCACTCTCGGCTATGGCAATTATTCCAGTAATAATACCAATAGCGCCAGCTATGATCGCCAGCCCACCGCCGGCAGTAAGCACACCGCTTCGTTTACGAGCCATTAGACACCTCCGTTCCGTGCCAGAATTATAACACGCAGGCCAGGTTGACAAGGAGACGATTGAGGATGAAGGGCCAATTATAACTTAACAGGCATCACCTTCTAAATATCTTTTTCAGCAGTCTCTTAAATATACTTTGCTTGTTCTGGCGCTTCAGCCTGGCTTCAACGCAATCAACACATGTACAGTATGGTGGATGCTTACCCGTTATATAATCACGGTCTTGTAGAGTCACGCGCCTTCTCCACTTGTCAAGTCACTAATGCCAGCATTATACCACCGCGGGTACCGTTGGCAAGGAGGGGCATCTTGACATCCCTACCGTGGCATCTTAGTATGTGCAAACCATCTAATCCCAATAATATTGGAGAGTGATATGGAAGAAACGATCGTTAAGACAAACTGCGGCATCTGTGCACCAGGCATATGCGGAATGCTGATTCATATCAAGGACGGCAAGATGCTACAGGTAGAAGGCGACCCAGAGTGCCCTTTTACACATGGTTCATTGTGCCCACAGGGACTGGCTGCAGTGGAGCTGGTGTATCATCCTGATCGCCTGAAATACCCTTTGAAGAGAGCCGGCAACAGAGGCGAAGGCAAATGGCAACGAATTTCCTGGGATGAGGCACTGGATACTATCGCCGACAATCTGATGAAGATCAGAAAGCAGCACGGCCCACTCGCTGTAGCGGTGGCCTGCGGCACCGGACGCCCTGAACCGACACAGGCTATGCGCCGTTTTTTGAATGTGTGGGGTACACCAAACCGAATCGGTTATCCTCACAATTGCCTCACGCCGCGCAGAATATCCAACATCGTTCTCTGCGGCGAAAAATTCATGATACCAGATCTCAAAAACACAAATTGTCTCGTTCTTTGGGGAAGTAACGTAACTCATACCGGCAACTGCAGGGGCGGACACGAGGTGGCACAGGCGATAAAGCGGGGCGCAAAGACGATATGCGTCGACCCATATCAAACTCCGCTGGCATCCAAGGCAGATATATGGTTACAGCTCAGGCCCGGCACCGACTGTGCATTGGCACTTTCGATGATAAACGTGCTGATCAGTGATAACCTCTACGATAAAGAATTCATAGAGAAGTGGACATATGGCTTTGATAAATTTTCGGCACATATAAAAGACTGCACTCCGGAATGGGCCGAGCAGATTACCTGGGTGCCGGCCGAAAAGATTCGGCAGGCCGCACACATGCTTGCCCAACAGGGACCGTGTTGTATTTTCATCGGTGTTGCCCCGCAGTTTGGCGTTAACACCACCCATACTTTGCGCGCCATATTTTCACTGCCCGTAGTTACAGGCGACATCGATGTACCGGGGGGCCAATCGTTCTCCAATATCCCTAAGGAGGTGACCGCCGGCTTCGGCGAGTGGACCGATGTCGAGCCCATCAACTGGGAGGAGTGCATCGGTGCCAAATTCCCCCTGCTTATTCTGGGAGGCAACCCCTCCGCTTCGCATACCGGGTGGAGAGCCGCCCTCCATGGTGATCCCTATCCGATCCACGGTGTTTTGGTACACGCCTGCAACCCCTTACTGGGCCACGAAAATGCCAGAAACTTCGTATATGAGGCAATCATGTCTCTGGACTTCGTCTCGTGTATGGATCAGTTCATGACGCCCACTGCCGAACTTGCTGACATCGTTCTACCGGCAACGACACCATTTGAGCGGGATGAGGTGCATGGCGCCAGTTTCTCATCGTTCCCGCGTTATATCGCCAGAGTCTCGCCAAAGGCTATTGATCCCATTGGTGAGGCTAGAAATGATGTCGATGCATTTGCCGACATCCTCAAACGATGCGGCTTAGACTTCGGTGCCAGCACCTTAAGCGAATTCAATGATAAGGTGATATTAAAACCAAGGGGTGTAACCTTCGATGAACTTACTCAAAGAGGCTGGGAGCGGGTTGAAGATGTGTGGGACAAACATAATAAAGGCCTGCTCAGGCCCGATGGCAAGCCCGGTTTTAATACAAAGTCCGGTAAAATCGAGTTCTATTCGGATTATCTTGAGAGTTTGGGCATGGAGCCAATGGCTGTCTTCAAGGAACCACCGGAGAGTCCCTACAGCAGTCCAGATCTGGCCAAAGAGTATCCCTTGGTATTGACCACCGGCCTCAGAAGCCGGGTTTTCTTCCATACGCAATTCAGGCAGCTTGCTACATTCCGTGAGATACATCCCGAGCCGATCGTAAGAATGCATCCTGAAACCGCGAGTAGTCTGGATATCGAGGATGGAGACTGGGTGTATATCGAGTCACCCCGAGGACGATGCAAGCAGAAGGCTATGCTTACGATCGGCATTGATCCGAGAGTAATAATGGCGGAGCACGACTGGTGGTTCCCGGAGAAACCCGCACCTGAGTACGGCGTTTGGGAATCAAATATCAATCTGCTCACCAGCGAGGAGCCGCCTTATGATCCGGGCATAGGATCCACCCCAGCACGAAGTTTGCTCTGCAGAATATACAGGGCGGAGGAGGTGTAGCATGAGCACATATGCACTGTTAGTCGATCATAAAATATGCTTTGATTGCAAAGCCTGCGAGGTCGCCTGCAAGCAAACCAATGCGCTCGGCGCGGGAATAAGATGGATGCATGTGATCACTGTCGGACCCAAAATGCTGGGCGGGAAAATGGTCACGGATTATATACCAACTATGTGTAGACATTGCGCCAAGCCGCCTTGTATTGATGCATGTCCTACAGATGCCATAACCAAACGAGCCGATGGCGTTGTCACCATAGATGATGAGTTATGCAATGGATGCATGGCCTGTATTCCGGCATGCCCCTTTGCTGCGCTGCAATACGATTCAGAAAAAAACACCGTGGATAAATGCAACATGTGTCTGGATCGAATAGAAAAGGGACTGCAGCCAGCCTGCGTTCAGGCCTGCCCGGCCAAAGCGATTTATTTTGGCGAGACTAACGATATTGTCAGGCAGATGCAACAGCAACGAGCAGCCATGCTGTTATAGATAAATAAGAAAGCAATTGATGATACATCAGCGGTTCATATAGAGGATGCGAAATGCATCCTCTTTTTTATACCACCGCGGGCTAGTTGGCAAGGAGGGATGGCTAGAGGACGCAGATATTATTGTATAATCACCCCTCCAAATATAAAACTCCTTACACTTTACTCACCTGGCATAACTGTGATTTGAAAGGTGGAAAACCAGAAATCGGGTCGAGATTTACGTCATCGACAAGCACATTTACATTAGCTTCACCGGGCCAGTGATGCGGCGTTGACACCACGCCGACCAGTATGGTGTCGGTAACATTAGCCTTCATTTTGATTCTACCCCTCGGCGAATCGATAATTACTATATCGCCTTGTTGAATATCACGGGGGCCAGCATCAACTGGATTG
>DAOUZV010000126.1 GCA_030665485.1 Chloroflexota bacterium
CGATGAAATCCACTTTTGCTCACGAAGAATGGCCATCGCCTTATCGGGATCAACTACTTTGATTTGTAGAACATCGCCAGTTTTGACCAGTTCCTTCACGGGCCCCTGAACTATGACGTTGCCCCGCTTGATGATGGCCACGTGCTCACAAACCAGTTCAACCTCGTGCAACAGGTGGCTGTTTAAGAAAATTGTTTTGCCCTGTTTGCCAAGTTCTATAATCAGCTCGCGTATCTCCTTCATACCAGCCGGGTCGAGCCCGTTGGTGGGTTCATCGAGTATGAGGAACTCGGGATTATGCAGCAGGGCACAGGCCAAGGCCAGGCGCTGTTTCATGCCTGTTGAGTAGTTATTGAACTTGTCCTTGCCCCGTGAGGTCAGATCAACCATATCCAATACCTCATCGATCCTCTTATCAGATATGTGATTGGATAATCTGGCAAAGACCTTCAGGTTATCTCTGCCCGAAAGATATGGATAAAGACCCGGCTCCTCCATCATTGCACCAACTCTGGGCAGAATCCTAGGCAGGTTGTGCCGAGCATCTAGGCCGAATACTTCTACACTTCCAGATGTGGGAGTAATGAGACCAAGTATCATGCCCATGGTTGTGCTTTTTCCTGAACCGTTGGGGCCGAGGAAACCGAATATCTGTCCCTTATATACCTCAAGACTCAGGTCATCAACAGCTACGATCTGTCCGAAGTGCTTGGTAAGGTTCTTAGTTTGAACCACAATCACATTTGAATCTGCCATTACTCACCTCCATCATCTGCGGTAGCATCATCTGATTTTATCAGTTTCTCAAGACGCGACATATGATCCATCATGTGCGCCATCATCTCTGCGATTGAATCGGCCTTGGCAAGCATCAATATGTCTCCCCGCGGTCCGCCTAAAACGACAATCTTGGTTCCTGGCTCAAGATTCGCTTCACGCCGTGCCTCGACGGGAATAACGATCTGACCACGCTCTCCAAGTACAGCAGTGCCGTAAAATTTAGGAATTTTATCGTGCATCGCGGCCTCCATAGCACACCTCCGTTAGTCCAATATATGTCATTATACATACGATACATACTATTCATACTGTTGTCAACGTTTAAATGAAAAGACCTGATCACGCGCTTTGAACTCAGGTCTTTACAGTCAGATGTGCGTCAGGTTTATAGGCCTTTGGCTGCTATAAATGATGCCAGATCGGCCAGGCGGCAACTGTAGCCCCACTCATTATCGTACCAGGAAAGAATCTTTACCATGTTGCCTGCGATAACCATAGTGCTCATGGAATCAAGAATTGAGCTTGCTGGATTGCCCTTGAAATCGATGCTGACCAGAGGCTCATCGCAATACTCAAGTATTCCCTTGAATGGCCCTTCAGATGCGGTCTTAAAGGCATTGTTTAGTTCTTCAACCGAAACATCCTTATCGAGCACAGCCACTAGATCAACCACAGATACGGTGGATGTTGGCACACGATAGGCCATGCCATGTATCTTGCCCTCAAGTTCGGGAATAACCATGGTAACCGCTTTGGCCGCTCCAGTTGTGGTGGGAATTATATTGAGCGCGGCGGCACGAGCTCTTCTGAGATCCTTATGGAACTGATCCAGAATCTTCTGATCGTTGGTGTAGGCATGGATGGTAGACATAAGAGCTTTGTTTACACCAAAGCTATCGTTTAGCACTTTGACCACAGGAGCGATGCAGTTGGTGGTGCAGGAGGCGTTTGAGATAACTCTGTGGTTTGCCGGATCGTATTTATCCTCATTTACACCAAGAACCACAGTGAAATCTTCACCTTTGGCCGGTGCTGAGATTATCACTTTTTTGGCGCCGCCGTTCATATGGGCAGCAGCCTTGCTGGCCTCGGTAAAAAGCCCC
Source organism: Chloroflexota bacterium (assembly GCA_030665485.1). Classification (GTDB taxonomy): domain Bacteria; phylum Chloroflexota; class Dehalococcoidia; order JABGRK01; family JABGRK01; genus JABGRK01. Next base: position 1,884 of record DAOUZV010000126.1, read on the forward strand.
GTGGATTCAATAACGATCTCAACACCGTAATCCTGCCACGGTATTTTACCCGGGTCCCTTTCAGCAATTACCTTTACCGCGGCACCATCGATGATTACCGCATCACCTGTATAGTCGACTTTACCGGGGTAGATGCCATAGTTCGAGTCGTACTTAAAAAGATGAGCGTTTGTTTTGGTATCGGTCAGATCGTTTACTACAACGACTTCGAGCTTGCCCTTGTAATTCTCCGTGATTGCCTTGGTTGCTTGGCGGCCGATTCGCCCAAAGCCATTAATTCCTATTTTAGTAGTCATATACTGCCTCCATTAAACGTATTCATTTTTAACTATTTAAGATGCGCGAAAGCATTTATACCCGCATACACCGCTTTATCGCCGAGAACTTCCTCGATTTTTAGCAGGCGGTTATACTTGGCAACACGCTCTGATCGGGCCGGTGCGCCTGTTTTGATCTGCCCTGTGCCTAGCGCAACGCATAAATCCGCTATAGTCGTGTCCTCAGTTTCACCGGAGCGATGGCTTATTACGGCTGTCCATCCGGCATTATGCGCCATATCTATTGCTGCTATCGTTTCAGTTAGCGTTCCGATTTGATTCAGCTTTATAAGAATAGAGTTGGTTGTTTTTTCGGCAATACCTCTGGTCAGCCGCTTCGTGTTTGTAACATACAGGTCGTCGCCAACAATCTGCACTTCGTTACCTATCTTTTGCGTCAACTGCGCCCATCCGGCCCAGTCATCCTCAGAAAGGCCATCTTCTATACTCATGATGGGATATAGCAAAGCCCATTTGACATAATAATCCACCATTTCTTCACTGGTAAGAGTAACACCCTCTCTGGCTAGGGCATAGCTGCCGTTCTCGTAAAATTCGGTTGAGGCAGGGTCAAGCGCTATGTAGACATCCTCGCCCGGTTTGTATCCGACTGCCTCTATAGAGTCCAGTATGATTTCAACCGCATCTTTATTTGAGTTGAGCGAAGGCGCAAAACCACCCTCATCACCCACAAGAGTAGTCATGCCCTTGCCTTCAATAATCTTCTTCAGCGATTGAAATATCTCGCTTCCCATCATCAGCGCCTGTGAAAAAGTGCCGGCACCTACAGGCATTATCATGAACTCCTGAAAATCCGTTGACCCCTCGGCATGCCTGCCACCATTTAGAATGTTCATCATGGGAACAGGTAAAACCTGCTTGTCATTCGATCTGCTCAAATAGTTAAAAAGCGGCTTCTTTTGTGAAGCCGCTGCTGCATAGGCGTTTGCCAGCGATACCGCTAAAATGGCATTGGCGCCCAACTTAGCCTTGTTGGGCGTGCCATCCAGCTCTATCATTTGCTTATCGATGGCTGCTTGATCAAGAGCATCCATACCTGCTACCGCAGAGGCAATAGCTGTGTTAATATTGTCAACTGCTTTGCTCACACCTTTGCCATGGTATCTTGAACCGCCATCTCTAAGCTCTACCGCCTCGTGTGCTCCAGTGCTGGCACCTGACGGAACAGCAGCGCTGCCGAGTGAACCATCTGATAAACGCACTGAGGCTTCTACAGTCGGATTCCCTCGTGAATCCAGAATCTGTCGCCCGTGAATCGATTGGATTACAGGATCCATTAAGTCCCCCCTTTGTTTGCCGCTGCTATTGCTTTCTCTACAGCATCTATCGCATTCTCTGCTACAATGATAGTCTCTTCAAATTCTCCACCCTTGTATAGCGACCACGAATTGATCCCGATAACGGGTATATCATACTGAACCGCATATGCGATCTCTGAGAGTGTGCCGTATTCACCATCTATTGCTATTACCGCCTGCGCAGACCTGACCACTATCGAATTGCGTGCATAGCCCAGACCGGTAACAATCGGTATCTGTACGTATTCATTCGCATCTTGGCAGTCGTCACCGGGCAAGATGCCGATTGTTAAACCATTTTCACTTCGTGCGCCTTTGCAGACTGCTTCCATAACACCGGCAAGCCCGCCACAGACCAAAGCGACATCGCGTTTGGCCAGTTCCACTCCGACTTCCTCGGCAAGCATGGCGTCTTCATTT
>DAOUZV010000185.1 GCA_030665485.1 Chloroflexota bacterium
TGTGGTCGACATGAACAAAAAGGCAAAGCTGAGCCATGGCGATTCCCATTACGGCGTTAGCAACTACTGCCCCTACGAGGGGTGGGAGGTACAGGGTTGGCCGGAGCTTACTAAGTTAAGAGGCAACGTAATAGTAAAAGATGGTGAACTTGTTGCAAAACCGGGCACCGGCAGATATGTGCCACGCTCTTTGGAATAGAAAAGGGAGATCGATGTTTGATCTACTGATACGCGGAGGCACCATAGTCGACGGCACAGGAAACACGGGATTCAAGGGTGATGTTGCTGTTGCAAGAGACCGACTGCAGATACTTACCGGCGACACTTCGGCGGTGGAAGCTGCCAGTTATATCGACGTTATGGGTTGTGTGGTATGTCCGGGGTTCATCGATGTGCATACCCATTCCGACCTCATGGCGCTGGCCGAGCCGCTAAACGAGCCCAAGATAAGGCAGGGCGTCACCACCGAGATTGTGGGGGTGGACGGCATAGGATACGCGCCGTTGTCCAAGCGTAACCTCGATATGATGCTGACGCTTTACTCAGGGTTAGATGGCTATCCCGAACTGGAGTATAACTGGATATCGGTTGCTGAATATCTGGAACGTTTCCGCCAGCGTACCTCTGGCAATATAGCCCATTTGGTGCCCAACAGTTGCCTCAGAGCGGAGACGGTGGGATGGGACAGACGTCCTGCAACCAAAGATGAAATCGCTGCCATGCAAAAGATGACGGAGCAGGCGATGGATGAGGGGGCGATAGGCATGTCCACCGGCCTGTCGTATGCGCCCGGAAGCTACGCTGATACGGATGAACTGGTGGAAATATGCGAAACAGTGGCCAAGTGTGGCGGCGTATACGTTACCCATGTGCGCGCCGGCCCACCGGATGATCCGTTCGGAGGGTTCAAAGAGGCGGTTGAGATAGGCAGGCACAGCGGCTGTCCGGTGCATATCTCGCACTATCGCGGCCCCAGACAGATACAGGGGCAGGCGGATAAGTCATTGCGGTTCATTGACGATGCAGTTTCAAGTGGAGTCAGCCTTAGCTTCGATATGTACCCCTGGGTTGCCGGGAGCACCACGCTGACCACATATGTTCCGCAATGGGCACACGACGGCGGGCCATACAAGCTGCTTGAGCGGCTTCAAAATAGAGGCGACCGCGATAAAATGCGCGCCGATGTTTCGACAAGGCTGGGTCAGATAGAGCAAGTAGTAATATGCGCGGTCAAGACCGAAAAGAACAGGTGGTGCGAGGGGCTTACCGTTAAGCAGGTGGCATCAAGGCTGGGCAAGGAAGGCTGGGACGCTGTTTGCGACCTTCTGGTAGAAGAGGAGTTGGAGGTTGGTTTCACTGTTTATGGCGGTGATATGACCGACGTTAATCAGATAATAACCCATTCGGTTCACATGTTCAGTTCCGATGGCCTGCGCACGGGCAGCATGCCCAACCCCAGGACGTACGGAACGTTTGCCAAGGTTCTGGGTCAGATAGCAAGAGATGAAAAAATCATGTCGCTCGAGATGGCAATCAGCAAAATGACTTCCGTTCCGGCCAAGCGTTTCGGTTTTTCGGATAGGGGCATACTGAAGGATGGCATGAAGGCCGATATCGTGGCATTCAATCCCGACACTGTTAAATGCACTGCTACCTTCGAGAATCCCAGGCAGTTTCCAGTGGGAATAGAGTACGTTATCGTAAACGGTAAAACAGTGGTAGACAAGGGCACACATACCGGCGTTCTTGCCGGTGAGCCTCTCAATACAAAACAGGGGTAGAAGATGAGAATACTGGTGATAAATCCCAACAGCTCGAAAGAGATGACCCTTGGCATAGATGTCAGCGCCAGAAAGTACGCGGGTGCGGATACCGAAATACGTACCGTCTCATCCACGGGAGGCCCACTTGCCATCGAGTGCCTCGCTGATGCGGAGGCAGTGCAAGACCAGGTTATGGGCTATGTAAACCAGGCCAACGAGGATAACTACGATGCTGTCATCATGGCCTGCTATGGCCAGTCGCTACAAAAAGCTGCAAAGAAGATATCGAAGATACCCGTCTACGGCATCGCCGAACCACAGTTATATATGGCATGCCTGTTGGGCGGTAAGTTTTCCGTTATCGGGCTAAAGAAGGACTCGGATACGGTGATGCAGGAAAGACTCAAAAGCCTCGGCTTGATATCCAGGTGCGCATCCGTAAGGACTATAGGCGTTTCCGTTATGGAGTGCGTGGTTAATAGAGAGAGCACCTATGCTGCATTGACCAAAGAGGCTCGAATTGCAATTGAGGAGGATGCAGCCGATGTCATATGTCTGGGTTGTGCCGGACTTGCGGGCCTGGACAAACCGATGCAACAAGAGCTTGGGGTTCCCGTTCTGGATGGCGTGGTCTGCGCAGTTAAGATGTGCGAGGCGGTTATTAAGTATGGATTGTAGCTGTTGAAAGCGCGATAAACACTAACTAATGATACTTCACTTAATCCCTAGGTCCCAACCCCCTCCTTGCCAACCCGAGCTACGGTGGTATAATGCTGGCTGTATT
>DAOUZV010000172.1 GCA_030665485.1 Chloroflexota bacterium
ATGGTTCCCCAGTACTTCTATATGCCCTTTTCTTTTACTGTTGCAGAGGTGGTAATGATGGGCAGAACCCCGTTCATCAAGCTGTTGGGTGGAGAAAAAGAACACGACCGCGATGCCGTGCACCAATCGATGGAATCAACCGGCGTAAGCGAATTCGAAAGCAGGGTATTCAACGACCTCAGCGGCGGCGAGAGGCAGCGTGCCATACTGGCACTGGCCATGGCGCAAGAACCCAAACTGCTGTTGCTGGACGAGCCTACCGCTCATCTCGACATTAACCACCAGATCGAACTGCTGCAACTGGTGCGCCAATTAAATCTTGAGCAGGGCATCACCATAGCGGCTGTGATGCACGATTTGAATCTGGCCTCACTGTATTTCGACAGGCTGGTTATTCTAAAAGATGGCACCGTTTTCGCCGACGGCTCTCCTGAACAAGTGCTGACCGCAGACATTATCCAGGAAGTCTACGGTACACCGGTACACGTTACTAGTCATCCCACCACAGGAACTCCCTATATTATTACCCTGCCAAAGCCATAAACGTAGCTAACATTGCACTCACCTTACATATAATGATAAAATAGCCTCACTTAAATTCCTAAAAGAAGAGAGTATATGTTTACCGGTATTGTAGAAGAACTGGGCAAGGTGGAATCAATAAGCACTGGCAAGATCGTCGTCTCCGCTAAAAAAGCCCTTGAGGGAACAGAGCTAGGCGATAGTATAGCCGTGAACGGGGTATGTCTTACCGTTATCAGTATTGACGGCAACAGGCTGTCATTCGAAACAATGCCGGAAACGTTAAAAAGAGCCAATCTCGGACTTCTAGGCGTCGGCGACGAGGTTAATCTGGAACGGGCGCTGGCCGTCGGAGGGCGGATGGGCGGACACTTTGTGCAGGGGCATGTGGACGGCACGGGGCAGATACAATCGCTTGCGTCCGAGGGCGAGGCCACGATAGCAATGTTTCAAGCACCCAAAGAATTGATGCGCTACATAGTTCAGAGGGGATTCATCGCGGTAGACGGAACCAGTCTGACAGTGGTAGACTGCGACGTGAGTTCATTCAGCATATCGCTGGTGGGCTATACAAAGCAAAACACTATACTCGGCAAAAAAAAGGTTTCAGACACGGTGAACCTTGAGGTTGATATTTTAGCCAAATACGTGGAAAATTTAACTAAAGGCGAAAAATCAGAGATAACACTTGGAATGCTGGCAGAGCACGGCTTTTTGACATAAATAGGGAGAAAACTAACACATGGCGCTAGCCACTGTAAAAGAAGCAATAGAGGACACCAAAGCGGGCAAGCTTGTTATAATCGTTGACGATGAGGACAGGGAAAACGAGGGAGACCTTGCCATTGCTGCGGAGAAGGTAACGCCCGAGGCAATTAACTTCATGGCAAAGCACGGACGCGGCCTCATATGCATGCCTGTGGTCGGTGAGCGGCTCGACGAATTACGTATACCGATGATGGTGCAGGACAATACCTCACCATATGAAACAGCGTTTACCATATCGGTGGAGGCCAAGCACGGCACCACAACCGGAATCTCGGCGCACGACCGCGCCACCACCATAAAAACGATGGTCGATCCGACAACCAAGCCGGAGGATCTGGTAAAACCGGGACACGTATTCCCATTACGCGCCAGAGAGGGTGGCGTGCTGGTACGCGCCGGACAAACCGAGGCCGTAGTTGATCTGGCCAAAATGGCGGGGCTGTATCCCGCCGGCGTCATCTGTGAGGTGATGAACGAAGACGGCACCATGGCACGCATGCCTCAGCTTGAAAAAATAGCGGAAGGACATGGCATCAAAATAATAAGCGTTGCACAGCTGATTGCCTATCGCCGCCGCTACGAAAAGATGGTGGAGCGCATATCAGAAGCATTGCTGCCCACCACCTACGGCGATTTCAAGATCATCGCCTATAAGAGCACTGTCGACCCTGACGAACACGTCGCACTGGTCAAGGGTGATATAAATACAGACGATCCGATTCTGGTGCGCGTACACAGCCAGTGCTTAACCGGAGATGTGTTCGGCAGTATGCGTTGCGACTGCGGCGACCAAGTTGGTCTGGCAATGCAGGCCATAGCCGAAGAGGGACGCGGCGTTCTGCTTTACATGCGTCAGGAGGGACGCGGCATCGGGCTGCACAACAAGATCAAAGCCTACGCCCTTCAGGATCAGGGAATGGATACAGTGGAAGCAAACGAGGCCCTGGGATTTGAGCCGGATCAGCGTGACTACGGCATCGGCGCCCAGATTCTGGTGGATCTAGGACTTAAGAATATAAAGCTGCTTACCAATAACCCCAGAAAACAGATTGGGCTCGAAGAGGGATACGATCTAAACGTTGTCGAGCGCATATCAATCGTAGCCGAATGCAATCCCAATAACATCGATTATCTTAAAACCAAACGCCAAAAAATGGGACATCTTTTGGATATAATGGAACCAGACAAAAAAAATAAAAACTAATGGCAAGGAGGCTAAAAGTGAGCAAGGAATATGAAGGCAACCTCATAGGTGAGGGACTTAAGCTGTGCCTAGTAACCTCCCGCTTTAACGAATTTATCACCACACGACTTATGGATGGGGCAAAAGACGCACTAATAAGGCACGGCGTAAAAGAGGACGATATCGAGGTCGCAAAAACACCAGGCGCTTTTGAGATACCGCTGGTGGCAAAGAAGATGGCTGCATCAGGAAAATACAACGCCGTCATCTGTTTGGGAGCGGTAATCAAAGGTGGAACACCACACTTTGAATACGTGGCCGCGGA
>DAOUZV010000021.1 GCA_030665485.1 Chloroflexota bacterium
CACTGTTGCCAATACTGTTTGTGGTGCTTTTTATCTGGCAGAAATACGCCAGCCGCGCATTTACCAAGGTGCGGCGCGCTATCGCCGTGGTCAATGCCGAGCTTCAGGAAAACATATCGGGAGTACGCGTGATACAGAGCATGTCACGAGAAGACACCAACTTTGAGCAGTTCGAGGAGGTAAACCGCGAACACCTTGGCGCGAATATAAAGGCAATAAGGCTATCATCGATAATGCTGCCCATCGTGGAAATACTAATGGCCGCCGCCATTGCCATAGTCATCGTCCTCGGCGGTTTCATGGTGCTTGACGAGATAATAGGCGTCGGTGTTCTTATTGGAATTCTGATGTTCATACTGCGCTTTTTCAATCCAGTGCGAGAGCTCTCCATGCTGTACACGCTGCTGCAGCGCGCCATGGCCTCAGGCGCCCGTATCTTCGAGTTGCTCGACGTCGCGCCCGAAATCGTGGATGTGCCCAACTCTTCGGAGCTACCGCCGGTAAAGGGCGAGATCAAGTTCGACAACGTAAGTTTCAGCTACGACGAGGGGATAGAGGTGTTGCACAACGTAAACCTGACCATAAATCCAGGGGAAACAGTGGCCATCGTCGGCAAGACCGGCGCCGGCAAGAGCACCATTATAAACCTCATCTACAGATTCTACGATATCAACGGCGGAAGCATAACCATTGATGGCCACGATATACGCTCGGTAACACGCAAATCACTGACCAGCCAGATAGGCATAGTTCCCCAAGACCCGTATCTGTTCTCCGGCACCATAGCCGACAATATCAGGTACGGCAATCTGACAGCGCCCGATGAAAACGTTATCGACGCCGCCAAAAAGGCGGGAGCACACAGCTTCATCAACCGTCTGGAGCAGGGATACGATACCCCCGTGGGAGAGCGGGGAGGCAACCTCAGCCTGGGACAACGTCAGATCATCTGCCTTGCACGCGTTATCCTGGCAGACCCGGCAATCCTGGTGCTGGATGAGGCCACCTCCAATATAGACGTTATGACCGAGATGCTTATCCAGGAGGCGCTCCACTCGCTGGAACGGGGGCGCACCTGTCTGGTTATAGCGCACAGGCTATCCACCATCACCAGCGCCGACCGCATCGTGGTTATGGACAAGGGCGCACCCATCGAGCAGGGCACTCATCAGCAGCTGCTGGCAAACAAGGGTACCTATTACAACATGTACAATGCCTTAAACACAACGAATGCCTAAATTAAAAGCCGCCTTCCGAGCTGTACTAGCTTCAAAAAAGGCGGCTTTTTAATGTTTGGTAGCGCATACGGGATTCGAACCCGTGATCTTCGCCTTGAGAGGGCGATGTCCTAGGCCACTAGACGAATGCGCCTTGTTAATGGCTGGGGATCCAGGATTCGAACCTGGGTTCCACGATCCAGAGTCGCGTGTCCTACCACTAGACGAATCCCCAACGCAAAGGTAATTATACCAAATAATAAAGCTACGAGTAAACCTTTAACCGACGCCTTTTAGCATATCAAGCGCCGAGCCAATGCGTTTAAGGCACTTATCCCTGCCCAAAACCTCCATTGTTTGGAATAGCGGTGGGGCAACTGATTTGCCTGTGGTGGCAACTCTGAGCGTGCCGAACAACTGCCCCGTTTTGAGACCCAGCTCATCGGCTAACGGACGCAGTAGATTCTCTAAAGAATCGGCATCAAATTCAACCAGTGAACTAAGTTTATCCGAGGAAGACTGTAAAGCGTTGACGGCAAGCTCACCGGTCATTTTTTTACCCACTAGTTCATCTGCGTTGTGCTGCACATCTTCGACGAAGAAAAAGGAGACGAGGTCCGTTATCTCGTTCAGCAGCTTTAAGCGCTCGTGAATTAGCGGTACAATGCGACGTAATTGGTCTTCATCAATCGGGCGTTTGACCTCGTCAGGCAATTCTTTTCCCAAAATAGGCGTAATGCGCTCAATAAGACCGTCAACAGTTAACTGGCGAATATAATAACCATTGAACCAATTCAGCTTGTCCATGTCAAAAATAGCGCCGGTCCTACTGACCCTCTCCAAAGAGAAGTGTCTTATCAAATCGTCCTTGCTGAAAATCTCCGTCTTATCATCTAGCGACCAGCCCATAAGCACCAGAAAGTTCATCATCGCCTCAGGTAAGTAGCCCATACTCTTGTAATCAAGCAGAGCGGTGGCTCCGTGGCGTTTGCTCAATTTGGCCTTATCTTTGCCAAAAGTCATCGGCATATGGGCATACTGTGGTGCATTGTATTTCAGTGCATCGTATAGGAGCATATGCTTGGGCGTACTCGATAGCCATTCGTCCGCCCTAATCACATGAGTGATCTGCATCATATGATCGTCGACCACGTTGGCCAGATGATAGGTGGGAAATCCATCTGATTTCAAAATCACAAGGTCATCTAAAAGCACATTCTCAAACTCAACCTGGCCATAAACAATATCATTGAACGAGGTTTTGCCATCAAGCGGTATCTTGAAGCGAACCACGGGAGTAATGCCTTCCGCCACTTTTTTTGCTTGCTGCTCCGGCGTAAGCTCACGGCAGGTACGATCGTAGTGCGGTGGCTCTTTTCTTTTTGACTGCTCGGCACGCATCTGAGTAAGTCTCTCAGGAGAGCAATAGCAGTAATAGGCATGCCCCTGCGTTATCAAGTGCTCAGCAGCTGATTTATACAGCTCCAACCGTTCAGATTGCAGGTATGGACCGTATTCGCCGCCTACATCCAGCCCCTCATCCCACTCAAGGCCCAGCCACTCAAGACTTTCGTATATCTTTTCCTCTGCGCCCTCAACTTTGCGGGTCTGATCCGTATCCTCTATTCTCAGGATGAACTTACCTCCTGTATGTCTGGCATACAGCCAGTTAAACAGAGCGGTTCTCATATTTCCGATATGCGGTATACCCGTTGGACTCGGCGCAAAACGCACTCTAACAGGTTGGCTCATAAAATATCTCCCCATCTAGTCAAAATCTATGATACAGAAGTAAGCGCAGATATCCATTTAAGGTATCTTCCGTGGTCGATTACCTTCCAGTTAAGCTGCTCTTCCCATTTATAATGCGGCTTGGCGGGCATAAGGCAATCTTCAAGCTTATCACCAACCATATCAATATTGAAGATGTTCGCCTCGCCCAGGGCAGCCTGCTCACAGTAGGCAAGATACCCGATCTGATTTACGTCTATTCCCATAAGCCAGGATGCAACCGTATCACAAGCCAGAAAATCGGTGCTGGCAACAGCAACTCCAAGATCGATTGCATCGCCATATACTGGACCGTTACCCTCCATCGCCTGATAGCCATCGATAATCGAAAGATGCGGCGGGATAATGGTGGCAAGCTCATAAAGATTAAGGTTCATCGCCTGATAACCCTGATGCAGCTTCAATTTATCATCACCTATTAGTCGACTAAACCAACCGAACCATCGAAGTAATCCCGATACAAACCAGCGTTGTTTGCGAATTACCGCCCCACTAACGATATTCTTGAGCACGCCCGTATAAAGTACATCGTTGTGTGTCTTTGGTGGGCAGATAGATATACGGTAATCCGCATCAGCCAAGGTCTTTGCTATTCGAATGCGTATTACGTCGAACTTGGAATTAAGCATTCTGACTTCAACGGTCTCGTCCCTGTTCAAATCCGTGAAACGAACGTTATATGCCTGAGCAAGCTCAAGATACCCGTAGTTTTTGAAACCAGTCATTGCATCAGCGCTGCTGGTTCCTTCAGCGATAACGATTTCATTCGACGTGCGCTCTGAGAGAAAATCAAGCGTTGCCCTTACCGCATCAACGTGCGTGGCCGCCAGCTGTCTTTTAACCGTGGTAAAGTTTGGTTTTATAACTATCTTTTCGCCAAGATCGATCTCATCAACGATCAACGACAATGCTTCTGCAACATTAGTGTAGCGGTCATGCCCCTTAATCAAAGCCACCTTGGACAATGTAATCAACGCTCCTTAGGATGAAATCCGGTTTAACACGCCTTGCAGATCTTCAGGCAACTCCGCCTTAAACTCAACGTACTTGCCGCTGGCGGGCAAATCAAATCCAAGTAAATGTGCATGCAAAAACTGCCTTTTCAGTAAATCCGTTTTTTTGCCGTATACGGAGTCGGCAACAACAGGATGATCTATAGCCGCAAAATGTACTCTTATCTGATGGGTGCGGCCGGTTTGCGGTATAGCCTCAAGATAGGTATAACTTTCCAAATAATCGATTACCCTGTAATCAGTACGGGCATCCCGTCCACCCGTAACCACCGCCATCTTTTTTCTGTTTTTGGGATCACGCCCTAGCTGTGCCTCGACAGCTCCATGCTTGGGACTCAGATGCCCAACTACCAGCGCAAGATATACTTTTTTAACCCGACGCTCCTTTATCTGACTTGACAGACTATGATGAGCACCATCGTTTTTGGCAACAACCATAACCCCGGACGTATTTTTATCCAAACGGTGTACGATTCCCGGACGTATCTTACCACCGATGCCCGCAAGATCAGGGCAGTACGCCAAGAGTGCATTCACCAGCGTATGCTCCCAATTGCCAGGCGCCGGGTGCACCGTAAGTCCTGCAGGTTTATCGATAACCAGTATATCACTATTCTCGTAAATGATATTAAGGGGGATCTTTTCAGGCAATATCGACAAAGGCTCAGGGTCTGGTATTACACCCGTTATTACATCGCCGGTTTCTAGTTTATAGCTGGCTTTGGCTTTTATACCATTGACCAGAACATGGCCGTTTGCAATCAGTTTCTGGACGTAGCTTCTTGAAATGCCAACCGCCGATGCCAGAAAAACATCCAGCCGGGTTCCCGAACCTTCTGCGCCTAGTTCGATGGTCTTGCTCATATTGCCTTAAGAAGTACCGCCTTCCTTCTCCCTGAAAAAAAATACCAGAAAAACGACGATAATCGCCACCCCGATCACACCAGCCGAATCTGCGATGTTGAAAACGGGCCAATCGCCCCAGTCGATGAAATCAGTAACCGTCCTTAGCCATAACCGGTCGATTTGGTTTCCTATGATACCGCCCACTATAAAGCCAAGCGCAATACTGACGGTGCGCCATCTGTATGCAAAAAAGTAGAAGCAAAACAGAACGGCCGCCATACTCGCAAACGACAGCGCAATAAGAACATTAAGCTGCCCCTGGAACAGCCCCCAAACACCGCCGGTATTGGTAACATAGGTAAACCTGAAAAAGCCCGCTTCCGGTACTGAAGAACCAAGCGGTATATATATTCTGACCAGCAGCTTGCTTATCTGGTCAATCAGCACTACCAGCGCCGCTAATATATAAAAGGAAATTCTGGAGCGTAATCTGTCTATTACCATTCTCATTATATCAAGCCATACCAAAAAATAATATCACCAAGTTTAGCATACTGAACATGAGCGAACAACGTCATGGCGTGAAAGCGTTAGCCCGCGACCAATGTTGTGACCAAAAAAGAAACCACGTCATCTGCCATAACTTCCTCGTGGCCCGCCCAGAAATGGTCAACCCCGGCAGCTATTCGATAACTTTTGGGTTCAGCAACTATGCCTACAAGGTACTTGAATTTGTTGAGGGGCACTACTCCATCCTTTTCCCCGCTGATGAAGTATTTAGGTTTGTCATACTTCTGAATAGGATCGCTGCTTACAGGTGTCATTGCCGGAGAGATAGTAGCAATTGCTCTTACTCTCTCATCGTTTGGAGCATAGCGCAGGGTCATGGCAGCACCGTAAGAGTAACCAACAAGGCCGATTCGAGCAGGATCGACTCCGTCAACTGTAAGTAGATAGTCGATGGCAGCACCAATGTCATCCAAATTGCCCGATGAATCGGCCACCGAGCCGCCGCTTTCGCCAACGCCGCGGAAATTGAATCGCAAAGCGACCATCAATCTGTTTTCCAGTTCCCGATATACTGCCTCAACGACGTTGTTATACATGTCGCCACCGTACAGCGGATGCGGGTGGCATACAACAATGCCAGCGTATTGCCCATTACCATCAGGTTTAGACAAAGTGCCTTCCAATGTATTCTCATCACAGGGGATGCTTACATGTGTTTCATTCACTCTGATCTCGCTTTCTATCAGGCCACCACTTGTTTAAGCGCTGTTTTATCTCTTTTTCAAATCCCTCATCTCCAGGATCATAGTAGATATTTCCAGCCAAAGAATCCGGCAGATGCTGCTGCCCGGAGAAATGTTCATTATAATCGTGATCGTATTTATAGCCCTTGCCGTATCCCTCATTCTTCATGAGCCCGGTTACAGCATTACGCAAATGGTGCGGCACGGGATCGTTTCTGCCCGTTTTTACATCGCGTTCAACCTTGGAATAGCCCGTATATAGAGCGTTGCTCTTGGGAGCAGTTGACAGATAGACAACGACCTCGGCCAGTGCCAGATTGCCCTCAGGCAGGCCGATGAAGTGCAGCGCCTGCTGTGCAGCTATGGCCACCACCAGCGCCTGCGGGTCGGCCATACCCACATCCTCTGAGGCGAAACGGACCAGTCGACGGCATATGTACAGCGGGTCCTCGCCTGCCTCAAGCATGCGGGCCAGCCAGTATAATCCGGCGTCGGGATCGGAGCCGCGCAGCGATTTATGAAGCGCCGATATAAGGTTGTAATGTTCCTCGCCCGCTTTATCGTAAATCATTGAACGGTGCTGCAGCGCATCCTCTAGGGCTTCAAGCGTAATCTTCCTTATCCCGTTGTTATTAGGCGCAGCGGTATAAACGGATAGCTCTAAAGCGTTTAGCGCCATTCTGGCATCTCCGTTGGTCATCATCACAAGATGGGCGAGTCCGTTTTCCTTAAGCTGCACTTTGAGACTGCCTAGTCCATTTTCTTTATCAGCTAACGCGCTTTTAACAATCGTACGTACATTTTCTTCCGTAAGCGCTTTTAAGGTATAAACGCGACATCGTGAAAGCAGCGCCGATATAACCTCAAACGACGGATTTTCTGTAGTAGCGCCGATCATAGTCACCGTTCCATCTTCAACGTACGGCAACACCGAGTCCTGCTGCACCTTGTTGAAGCGATGGATCTCGTCGATAAAAAGGATTGTACGCTTCTGGTACATACCGTATCGGTCTTTGGCCTCGGCGATGATCTTGCGCAGGTCGGTAATAGATGCGCTTACCGCACTTACCTGACTGAAGTGGGATTTGGTGGTATTGGCAATAATGCGCGCCAAAGTTGTTTTACCACTACCGGGAGGGCCCCAGAAGATGATGGAAATAAGCTGGTCGGATTCTATGGACTTGCGCAGCACACGATCTGCCCCCACCAGATGCTCCTGGCCCACAAAATCGGCCAGTGTCCGCGGCCTCATTCTGGCAGCAAGCGGGGCCTCTTTACTGAGGTGTTGCTCGCGGTAGTGCTCAAAGAGAGTCATTTACTCCCTCATCTTGGTTTTTACTGTTTCTATCTGCTTTCTTATCGATTCGGCTTTGCTTTTAGCTCCCAAATGTTTGTATACATCAAATGCATCTTGATAGCAATCGAAGGCCTTATCCAGTTCACCCTTGGCCAGATAAACACCACCCATACTACCAAGCTGCGTTGCCTGTCCCAGTCTGTCGTCTATGTGCTCATCTATATCAAACGCCTTATTAATAAGCTCCAATGCTTTATCCAGATCACCTTTGTCCTGATATACAAGACCCATATTGCCAAGGTCACTGGCCTCGCCCAGTTTTTCCATTATCGATCTGTTAATATCCAGCGCCTGCTGGTGATATTCTAAAGCCTTGTCCAGTTCACCCTTGGCATGATAGGCAAGACCGATATTGCCAAGATCGCCAGCCTCGCCCAGCTTGCTTGGTATCTCCTGATCTATTTTGAGAGCCTGCTCGAGATATCCAAGAGCCTTGTCCGGCTGGCCCATATCCTGATAAACCATGCCTATGTTACCCAGACCTGTTGCTATGCCATCCTTGTCGCCGATCTCTCTATTTATGTAAAGTGAATGCTCAAGATGCTTGAGCGCATTTTTATGGTCTCCCCTGATACGGGACAGCAGCCCCATATTGCCCAAAACGATAGCCATACCCTGTTTGTCGTCTACGTCCTCATGTATTATAAGCGCCTGCTTATAATAACGCATGGCCTTCTGCCAATCCTCTCCGAAGTGGTACACCATACCTATATCGCATAAAGCATCTGCCTCGCTCTGTCTATCATCTATCAGTTTAGAAATTTTAAGCGACTGTCTGTAATACTTAAGTGCTTGCGTTGCATCACTGTTTTCCCAGTGGTGCTCCGCTATACCGCTGAGTGCCTTGGCCTCGCCTTTGCGATCGCCCTGCTGCCTGCGATATTTTAGTTCGGCATTTAGGTGGTCCATTGGGGTTGCCTGTGTTTGCTCCATACTTACATCGTCACTCATAATAACCTCCAAACCGCCAAGCACTTTAATGCTTGAATCCTATGTATAGTTTAAAGCATTATAAGAGATATTAACAACTATTTACACACAAAAACAGCGCGCCTGAAATGAACTCATAGTAACAAAGCACGCTAGTCTCGTAACATAAAGGGGAAACACGGAAATATCAAAACGTCTCCCCTTAATTATTTTTAACAGCTATTCTTTCGCAGTATCCTCCGGATCAGCAACTTCCTGAACGATCTCGGCTACTTCCTCATACATACTGGCATCAGGAGTAAACTCTCCTCCCATCAACTTTTCCGCTTCCAACTCTATCTCCACTTCCAGATCGGCCTTGGACTCGGCATCCAACTCCATCTCTTCGTCTTCCGGCAATACTTCTGGCTCATACTCCTCAGGTGACAGGCAGCGGGCCGGTATCAGTTTGCCGATTATCACGTTCTCTTTGAGCCCCAGCAGGTTGTCGGTACGACCTACCACCGCGGCCTCGGTAAGCACCCTAGTTGTCTCTTGGAATGATGCAGCCGCAAGAAAGCTCTCAGTAGAAAGCGATGCCTTGGTTACGCCCAGCAGTACGGTTTGTGCCGTAGCGGGCTCATTGCCTTCTTCCAATACTCTGGCGTTTTCATCTTCATAGCGAAATCTGTCTATCAGATCAGAAGGAAGGAAACCAGTGTCTCCAGGCAAATCGATGCGAACCTTACGCAGCATCTGGCGGACGATAACCTCAATATGTTTATCGTTAATTGTCACGCCCTGAGAACGGTACACCTTTTGCACCTCGTTCACCATATAGCGCTGCACCGCCTCCCGGCCCTGGATACGCAGAATATCCTGAGGATTGAGAGGGCCTTTTGTAAGCTCTTGCCCAGCTTCAACCTTGGCGCCGTTCTCCACAAAAATCTGAGCCGTTGCTGGAATGGGATAATCCCTCTCCTCACTTTCCTCATACACAATCGATATTCTTTTGCTCCTACCCTTACCCTCAACCACTACCTTGCCGCCCACCGTGGCAAGAATAGGAAGACTGACAGACGTTTTTTTCTTTTTCGTTTTTTTCTCTTCCACTGCAGCCAGTTGATCGCCCGCCTCCACTTCTTGACCGTCATTAACTTGTATTTTGTATCCGGATGGCACAGTATACTCATCGCGATAGAGCTGCGAACTGGATAGCTTGATCTTTCGTCCTTCACCAGCGTGTAGAACCTCAACCACGCCATCTATCTCGGAAATTACCGCCTGGCCCTTTGGCGAACGAGCCTCAAACAGCTCCTCAACCCTGGGCAAACCACTGGTGATATCAAGACCAGCCACACCCCCGGTATGGAATGTGCGCATTGTTAACTGAGTACCCGGCTCGCCGATACTTTGAGCGGCAATAACGCCAACTGCCTCACCGAGCCTGACCATTTTCCCTGATGCCGGGGCTCTGCCATAGCACAGTTGACAAAGGCCTCTCTTGGCCAAACATGTGAGAGCCGACCTGACCAAGATGCTGGTAATTCCAGCAGCTTTGATCTGAGCGATTTTGTCCTCGTCTATCTCTTCGTTATAATCAACAATCGTCTTTTTGGTTTTGGGATGTACAACGGGCGATACCGCAACACGGCCAATCAACCTTTCGGCTAAGGAAGCAACAAGTTCGTTATCAGTCTGATCTTCCACCCATATGCCAGTAGTTGATCCACAATCATCCTCAAGTATGATTACATCCTGAGAAACGTCGATCAGCCGTCTGGTAAGGTAGCCACTGTCTGCCGTTCTCAGTGCCGTATCTGCCAGACCCTTGCGGGCACCGTGAGTGGAGATGAAGTAATCCAGTACGCTGAGTCCATCTCTAAAGCTGGCTTTGATGGGCAACTCCATAATCCTTCCCGAAGGGTCGGTCATAAGACCGCGCATTGCGGCCATCTGCCTGATCTGGGCGATATTACCTTTAGCTCCAGAAGTTGCCATCATATAAATAGAGCCACTCCTGTTAAGCATCCCCTGAATGGCCTCGGTCATCTTGTCGGTAGCATCGGTCCACACCGCAACGGCTCTGTTATAACGCTCCTGATCGGTAACCATGCCACGCTGATACTGCTTATCGTTTTCGGTTATCTGCGCGTCTGCTTCCTTTAGAATCTCTCCTTTGGTTGGAGGGACTTCCACATCACTCATGGCCATAGTGATACCGGATTTGGTGGCATAGTGAAAACCAAGCTCTTTTATGCGGTCTAGCATCTCGGCAGTCTCAAGCTCACCTATATGCTGATGGCATTGTATTACTATTTTTTTGAGCTGAGACTTATCTATGGCCTTGTTATAGTAACCCATTTCATCAGGTATTACTTCATTAAAAATAATGCGACCCACGGTGGTTTTAATCATTTCACCATCGGGTTTTCTAACGTTGATCTCGGCGCCAAGCTCAACTACATCCAGATCATAGGCCAGCCTTGCCTGATCGTAATCGGCAAAAACCATAGCCTCGCCCTTAGCGCCCGGTTTGGTCAGCGTGAGGTAATAGCAGCCAAACACCATATCAAGCGTAGGTGCTACAAGCGGATCACCGGAGCTTGGTGAAAGCATATTGTAAACACTGAGCATGGCAGTACGAGCCTCTTTAACTGCAGCACGCGATAGAGGGACGTGTACTGCCATTTGGTCTCCGTCAAAATCAGCGTTGAACGCGGTACATACCAGTGGGTGTAACTGAATAGCACTGCCATCAACCAATATCGGCTCAAACGCCTGAAGCCCTAAGCGGTGCAGCGTTGGCGCACGGTTGAGCAAAACTGGACGCTCTTTGATCACTTCCTCGAGAATATCCCAAACCTCGGGGCGTCCCTGCTCTTCGATACGCTTGGCGCTCTTTATATTCTGCGCCAGCCCCATAGACACTAACCGATGCATTACAAACGGTTTGAACAGCTCCACCGCCATGCGCTTGGGCAATCCGCATTGATGCAGCTTGAGCTCAGGCCCAACGATAATAACCGAGCGTCCACTGTAATCAACCCTCTTACCCAGAAGGTTCTGACGGAATCGCCCCTGCTTACCGCGGAGCATGTCTGATAGCGACTTGAGCTTGTGGTTGCTGCTGGTAGTGATTGCTCGACCACGGCGTCCGTTATCAATAAGAGAGTCAACAGCTTCCTGTAGCATCCTCTTCTCGTTACGAATTATTATTTCCGGCGCACCCAAAGTGAGCAACCGACGCAGTCTATTGTTTCTATTAATAACACGCCGATAAAGATCGTTCAGATCGCTTGTGGCAAAACGGCCGCCGTCAAGTTGAACCATAGGGCGCAGCTCTGGAGGTAATACCGGAAGCACGGAGGTGATCATCCACTCCGGCTTGTTACCACTCTTACGGAAAGCTTCAACCACCTTAAGGCGCTTCGTTGCCTTCTTGCGACGCTGGCCTGAGGTTGAATGAATTTCTTTGTGCAGAAAAACGCTAAGCTCGTCAAGATTGACAGGGCCCATGCAATCCAAAATGGCTTCAGCGCCGGTGCCGGCCTTAAAAACACTACCGTATTTCAACCTAAGGTCATGATACTGACCATCGGTAATTATCATCATTGGCTGCAGGCTCCGTAGTTCATCCACCTTGGCCTTTATTCCTTCTCTTATGGACTCAGGTGTCGGCGCCGGTTCATTTTCCAGCCTGTCTATTTCATTGGCAACTTCCTGCTGCAACTGCTCGATCTTGGCATCTGCCTTATCAACGATCTCCTGCCTGGCCACAGTGAATTTCGCCTCCAACTCATCTATCTTCGCTTTTGCCTTCTGCTGAACCTTATCAATATGAGCTTGAGTAACTTCCTCGCCATCGGCAACCAGAACTTCTTCAGTAAAAACAACCGCCTCCGATACCGCACTGCCCAACGACGCACTCAACGTTTCCTCTACCGAGGCAACTTGAGACATTATTTCATTAACCAACTTCGACAGTTCATCATCAGCACGTTTTCTACCTTTTTCCCTCTCAAGTTCAA
>DAOUZV010000033.1 GCA_030665485.1 Chloroflexota bacterium
CGCTAATCCCCCTAATTCCTAAGAATTGTCAGCTTTATATCAAAACGCTATCGCCATTTGTCGATTGATGTCATCAGTTCTGAGGGCAGCCACATGGGTCCGCCGGCGACATAGCCAAACTCCATCGGTATTCCTGCCACAATTATCTGTATCATCTCGGGGTTCTTATAGGTGTGTACTACCGCATCGTCTGGAAGATCAAATATGTCGGAGCGGTTGAATGGTCCCTCCCTTCTTTGAAGAGAGCTCATAATGCCATACCATGTTCTGTCCCTATAATGCCCCATGGTCTCAGTGGTGTTTTCCCAGAGAAAGTTTCTGACATCTTCTTTAGACATACCCTTGTCTGCTAGGTCGTTGGCCACACTGGGATGAATGATCACGGTACAGGCAAGTGAGTTGCCCAGGTTCCCCAACTCATCAACAAGTTTCTCAAGGAAGTTACCATGAGCTCGATACCAGGCGGGAGATATCCACCTCTCATTGGGTGCGTTGGCAACACATAGGGCAAAGACGTTTTCGTCTGGTTTAAAACCAACATCTGCACCCAGGGGAGCCCATGGGCTATGTTCTATATCCTCGGCAAAGAAGCCTCCTGTACCCTCGCCCCTAACGCCCCAGTGACCAATTGCGTTACGGCCGACTAATGCCATGGCCTGTCTCATGCTGTGGTTGGCTCGATATCCCACACCGCTGAATTGCTCGGTGCCCATTAGCAGTTCAGCGCCTATGGGCCCGCTGACAACACCCAACAGGGTGTGGGCACCACCCAGCCTGGAAGCAACCCTGGTTTTGGCCGGAGTTGCCATCATTTCCGCAGCAGCCAATACGACTGGCATATACTCCGGTTTACACCCTGCCATTGCCGCGTTTATGGCCACCGTTTCTACGGTGAACTCCTTCTGGTCGGCCGGAACCGGTAGAGGCCCCATTATCTCGCCCGGCTTATGGCTGGTTCCAGTGAGCATCCACTCCACTTTTTCCTCGGTGGGCAGCACTACAGGCGCACCGGTAGTCAAAAAGGACGGTGGGTTCCTGTAAAAGAGAGAGGTCCAATATACGTCACCCTGAAAATATTCCTGGCATATGTCCCAATTACCTCTGACCGCGATTCGTGGGTGTTTTTCCTCCGATAGTACTCCGCCGATCTTCTCCTCGTCGGTCAGCGGTTTGGTGAGCAATTTCACCAGCTTGGGCACCAGTTCGGGGGCATATGCCTTTGACTTCTCGGGGGAAGTCATTCGCGGGACGACAATGTTGCGCATGTCGGGCATTCGAATTTCGCGTCTATAATTTTGCGCCGTTCCCGCCATATCCTCAAAGGTAATCGCCACTGCCGGGATACCCGCCTGCTCCAGTTTCCATACGACATCGCCAACGGCGACGCAGGCACCCCATCAGTAGCCGACACCAATCAGGGCAGCATCGACCTTGCGCTCCTTGGCTTGCTCAACTGTTAGGCCACCCAACTGATCAAAGTCCCACCAGACGGTGTTAACCTTGGGAATTTGTTTCAGTAATTCATCTTGGACCACCGGCATTAAGTTGGGAAAGGATTCTCTCATTACGATTAAAACGTTCTTGCCTTCAAGATCGGCGATGCGCGGTGCCGTAAGCGGTATTTTGGAACTCTCCGGAGTGGTTCCGCGTGGGTCTAGACACTCATATAACTCCCTCTCCATTTTTGCTGCATCCATTGGAACCCTCCTGTTAAATCTTTTTTAGTTTCCCCTACATCCACACTCAATGAGACAAAATTATAACAGTCTATGTACCTAACATGAAAGATAAAGCATCCTCCAAAGCTATGTCAACAACGGGCTCTATTAGAACCTTATGCCAATCTGAGAATACATCTTTTTTTACTCAACGATAGATAACAGTGTTTTGATTATATATTGAGGTAGTGTCGTTGGCGCAATACCGCTTAACCCTAATACACATGTTCTTATATGATTTCCCTTTGGGTATGATCGCAATTGTGCACGACTCCGAATCTTATTTATACTAAGCCCTCTCTCTTTTTTGCCTCAGTCAAAATCCTGTTGCTCGGGCTGTCCCGTCTAGCTACTGCAATAGCAATGTTCTCACCAACAACATCTGCTATCTCCCCGACATCTCTATGCGTAAACGCCGGGCAAAGCGTAATTTGGTCTACACCCTCTTTGCTAGCAAGTGTTTCGCACACTTCAATTGCTTGCCTTTGATTCTCTACCATCACTACATATAGCTGATATACAGGTGTTTCAATCACACACCTGTGCTTCTCAGGATCTGCATCAGGGACACGACCAATAAATGCCAATTTAACTGCCATATTAAGTACCTCCTAATTATTCATATATCGCCCGCACTATACTACCACACGCTACGTTGGCAACTAGCCTTGAATCGTCAAGCCATCCTCAGCCCCCTCCTTGCCAGTCAAACGAATAGATAGTAAGATTCTCGCTATGAGCAAAGCTGTTTTGAAGTGGGAACTAATTGGTATTATTTTAATATCCATACTGGGGTCAATCTTGCACTTCTTTTTTGGGTGGTCTGGTGAATGGGAACCAATGGGCGCAATCGCACCAGTGAATGAGAGCGTATGGGAACATTTAAAATTAGCCTACTGGCCAATCTTACTCTATGCGATCATAGAATACAGATTCCTAAAGAGCTTTACCAATAACTATTTTCTTGCAAAGGCCATTTGTATGTTCGTAGCGTCAGTAGTTATTGTGATAGTTTTTTATTCATACACATCTATTTTTGATAGGATTCTCTTGGTTGATATAGTATCTTTCTGTGTGGCTATTGCGATTGGACAATTGGTTAGTTATAAATTATTGACATCTCGAAAGGTGCCACAGTATCTAGATCTTGTTGGAATGATACTCGTAATTTTCTTTGGCATCACCTTTGTGTTATTTACATACTTTACGCCGCATTTACCTATTTTTAAGGACCCCGTGACTGGAGGTTATGGAATCATTTAATATTATATACTTTAAGCTCTATACTAACGTGATCATATAATGCGGGAGTTTAACGGCGAAGTAGCGTGCTAGAAAGGCAACGCTATCCTTTTACACTGTTTGTCTAAATACAATTAGTAGAGTCACCATGAATTTCTGGATGTGCAGTGATTGCGAGTACATCTACGAGGTGGATATGTCTGAGGAAGGTTGCCCTGAGTGCGATGGTCAATGTGACTTCTACAGTATTATGCGTTACATCTCAGAGTGCGGGGGGGGGCGGTCATATTGATGAGCGATGACTTCCAGAGTGATCAGCGCATTATATAGCTTAGCGCCTCTGAAATCTTATCGATTGTTGTCTGGATATCTTCTTTGCTGTGAGCCAATGAAATGAAAGCTGCTTCGAACTGAGAAGGTGGCCAGTATATTCCTTTCTTAAGCAATTGTTGGTGAAATCTCCCGAATAGATCTGTGTCTGCTCCTGAAACCGAATCATAATCGGTTAACAGATTGTCGGTGAAGAAAATAGTCAGCAGTGACGCGAGACGTGAAACCTGGATTTTCATGTTTAGGGAAGAAATGGCCTTTCTGATACCGGCCTCCAACAGGGAGGTTGTCCTTTCCAGCTGTTCGTATACCCCAGGCTGGCTTAAAACGTTGAGAGTTTCAATGCCAGCAGTTACAGCCAGTGGGTTGCCCGAAAGAGTGCCCGCCTGGTAGACAGGCCCGGCCGGCGCTATCATCGACATGATCTCTCTTTTGCCTCCATATGCTCCTATCGGCAGCCCACCGCCGATAATTTTGCCAAGGCAGGTGAGGTCGGGGGTAATGTCATATAGTGCTTGCGCCCCTCCGTAGTTGACCCGGAAGCCAGAAATAACCTCGTCAAAAATAAGTAATGCACCATTTTCTCTGGTTATACTGCGCAAACTTTCCAAAAAGGCCGGTTGGGGAGGAATCAACCCCATATTAGCCGCTATCGGCTCAACGATTACCGCGGCAATTTCTTTTGGATAACTCTCAAAAAGTTTGGCCACGGATTGGGCATCGTTATAGGATGCAACCAGCGTGTTTTCTGCGTATTTAGTCGGTACGCCGGGGCAGTTGGGCAGGCTTAACGTAGCCATGCCAGAACCACCTTTAACCAGCAAACCATCGGCATGCCCGTGATAGCCGCCGGCAAATTTCACAACCTTGTCCTTTTCTGTATAAGCTCTTGCCAAGCGCAACGCCGTCATCGTGGCCTCTGTGCCCGAGTTAACGAATCGCACCATCTCTATCGATGGTATCGCCGTCGTAACCATCTTGGCCAGCGTTATCTCCAGCTCGGTTGGAGCACCAAAGCTGGTGCCCAGCTCTGCAACCCGTTTTATGGCATCCAGTACCTGCGGATGCGAGTGTCCCAGAATCAGCGGGCCCCAAGAACAGATATAGTCGATAAACTCGTTGCCGTCGACATCATATATCTTTGATCCTTTGCCTTTGACCATGAAAGGCGGTATTCCACCTACCGATTTAAAGGCGCGTACCGGGCTGTCGACGCCACCAGGCAGGTATTTTTGTGCTTCCTCGAAAAGTGCCTCAGAGCGCTTGAATTTCATTTATTCCTCACAATTGTTTAAGCCATTTGGCCACGTCTTTGGCGTGGTAGGTAAGTATCATATCTGCTCCAGCTCGCTTCATCGCAGTGAGAGTTTCCAGTACCACCCGTTTTTCGTCAATCCACCCTCGCTCTGCTGCTGCTTTCACCATTGAGTATTCACCGCTGACATTGTAGGCTGCTATCGGCTGGTTAAAGTTATCTCGCACCCGTCGTATTATATCCATGTAAGCCATTGCCGGCTTGACCATAACGATATCTGCGCCTTCGGCAATATCCTGTTCGACTTCAAGCAGGGCTTCCCTCGCATTTGGCGGGTCCATCTGATAGGCACGGCGATCTCCGAACTGAGGTGTCGACTCCGCTGCATCGCGGAAAGGCCCGTAGAAGGCGGAAGAATACTTGGCCGCGTAGGACATGATGGGGATATGATTGAACCCCTTGTTGTCTAGTGATTCCCTGATCGCTTTTACCCGCCCATCCATCATATCAGAGGGGGCGACCATATCAGCTCCAGCCTCAACATGGGACAGGGCCATCCGGGATAGCAGGGGCAGTGTCTGGTCGTTATCCACCTCCTGGTGATCAATGACCCCGCAGTGCCCATGACTGGTGTATTCGCACAGGCAGACATCAGTTATGACAACAAGCTCCGGCACGGTTTTTTTAATAATGCGTATCGCGTGCTGAATCACCCCATTTGGATCGTAACCGGAGGAGCCGAACTCATCCTTGTTCTTGGGTATACCGAACAGGATAATGGCCGGAATCTTCAGTTTTGCTACCTCTTCCACTACCGGCTGAAGATTATCCGGTGAGTATCTGAAAACATCCGGCATTGAAACGATCTCCTCGTTTATGCCTTTACCTTCAACAACAAATATGGGATAGATTAAATCTCTGACTTCAATATGATTCTCACGTACCATGGACCTTAGAGCCTCTGTCCGGCGCAGACGGCGTAACCTGATTTGAGGAAATGATGCCATCTAACTCTCCTTTTTGTAGTATTCTTCTATTGCAGCTACCAGCCCTGGAATTGTTGCTTCGCTGGCCATTATATCAATGTTCAGTCCTGCATGAGTAGCGGTTTGGGCTGTTTTAGGACCTATGCAAGCCACCTTGGCTCCATTTATGTTTATTGGTTCTCCGTTGAAAGCTGTCACCAGGTTGGACACAGTTGAAGAGCTGGCAAAAGTAATGACGTTGATTTCACCTGCAACGAGCATTGCCTTGGCTTTAATGATTGCTTCGGTTGCGGGAAGCGTGCGGTAGGCTGTCACCTCATCCACCAAAGCTCCGAGGCTGCTGAGCCCATCAACTATTTCGTTATCGGCAATATTGGCACGTGGCAGCAGGAATCGTTGACCTGCGACGTTGTGATTCTTGAGTCCGGCTACGACGCCTGCCCCGGTATAAACATCGGGCATGTAATCGGCCATTATGGATTTATCTGCCAGCGCTTGTGCAGTGGCTGGACCGATAGCTCCCATCTTGAGACCGCTCAAAGCACGGCTGTCCTGTTTTAACACACGCAGCCTTTGCCAGAAAGCGTCTACCCCGTTAACGCTGGTAAATAAGACCCATTCGTATTGCTTTAGATTCAAAACGGCGTTATCCAGTTCGCTGTAATCACCGTTGGCTTGGATATCTATTGCTGGTAGTTCAACGGGCCTAGCACCGCGCTCGATGAGAAGCTGGCTTAAAGAGCTTGCTTGTTGGCGTGATCTGGTTACCAGTATGCGCTTGCCCGAAAGAGGGCGGTTATCGAACCATGCCAGTTTTTCTCGCAGATTAACAACGTCTCCTACAACAATAATCACAGGGGAGACGAATTTGTTCTCATGAACTTTGACTACGATATCTTTAAGCATTCCGGTGAGTGTGGCCTGCTCCGGCCACGTGCCGTCTTTGATGACCCCCACAGGAGTATTCGGTGATTTCCCGTGCTCCATCAACTTGGCAACTATGTTTGGCAGATTCTTCAAACCCATCAGAAAGACCAAGGTGTCCGTGGCGTGCGCCAGGTTTTTCCAGTTGATACTTGAGATCTCTTTTGTGGGGTCCTCATGTCCAGTAATAACAGAAAACGAGGATGCTACCCCGCGGTGTGTTACCGGAATACCGGCATAGGCGGGTACCGATATGGCTGAAGTAATGCCCGGTACTATTTCAAAGAGAATGCCATTTTTCAGCAGGACTTCTGCTTCCTCTCCGCCTCTGCCGAAAACAAACGGGTCGCCACCCTTTAGACGAACCACTGTTTTCCCGCCTTTGGCCTTGGTCACCAGAAGTTTGTTTATTTCATCTTGGGACAGGGTGTGTTTTGCTGCGGCCTTGCCCACGTATATCTGCTCTGATTCGGGCGGGGCGACGCTCAGGAGGTTTTCGTCCAAAAGGCGGTCGAAAACGATCGTATCGGCCTTCTTGATGCACTCAAGCGCCCTGGTTGTAATCAAGCCGTAGCCTCCGGGCCCAGCACCAACGAGATATACTTTACCTGTTTGTATCATAATCCTCTACTTCGGACAGAAATTTCTCCGCGCCTGCATCAAGCAGCTTTTGAGCCAATCTCTCGCCTATTTCCTTTGCTTCATCTACTCTTCCCTGTTCGGAGTCGCGCATTATTTTAGTGCCGCTGACGTTAGAAATCAGCCCGTCAACATACAGGGTTTTACCATTTACTGTTCCCAGCGCCGCAATCGGAGCCCTGCATCCACCGCCAAGCGCGAATAGAAACGCTCGCTCAGCCGTAATGCTGTGAAAAGTGGGCAGGTGGTTCAACTGCTTAAGGATTTTGGCAACCCTCTGGTCATCTACACGGCATTCTATTGCAAGTGCCGCCTGCCCGACCGACGGCAGAAAATGCTCTATTGACAGATATTCGGTTATTTTGTCTTCCCAGCCGAGACGTTTGAGTGCTGCCGCGGCTGATATAACTCCGTCAAACTCGCCATCAGAAACCTTGCGCAGTCTGGTATCGATATTACCCCTGATCCCAGATACCTCGAGGTCGGGGCGGCATGCGTTAACCTGTATGGCACGTCTCATGCTGCCGGTCCCGATTTTGGCTCCGGCAGGCAGCTCTGCCAGTTTTTGCCCCTTAGAAATAAGCACGTCTCTGGGATCGTGCCGCTCGCTTACTGCTCCAATGCACAGCCCCGGTGGCATTATGGTCGGCACGTCCTTGAGGCTGTGTACCGCCAGGTCGATTTTATCTTGAAGCAGTGCCTCTTCCAGTTCCTTGACGAATATACCAATGCCTTGAGTATTACTGAGTTGTACGTGCCAGTTCTGGTCACCCTCGGTAACTATTCGACTAATGATAACTTCGATATCAGGGTTTGCCTCACTGATTTGCGCCGCTACCGTTTCAGTTTGAGTAACCGCAAGTTTACTTCCCCTGGTGCCAATAACGATTTTATTGCTCATAAGTCGCTTTCAATATTCAGTTTAAATAGCTCTTCTACCAGTTTGTCATAATTGGGATGCTTGTGACCATTGGCTTTAATAGAATATATGGGGTCATTCAGTATTTTAGTCACAATCGCCTTGGTCATCATCTCCAGACTATATTGCTGCTGCTCGGTTAGCGCAGGCAATTGCTTCATAGTATGTTCCAGTTGTGTGGAGCGTATCGATTCGGCCTTGCGCATTAATGCACGGATAAGAGGCCTAAACTTAGAATCGCTCCACCACGAATTGAACCGTATCAGTTCCTCTGAGATAATTACCTCGGCTTTCTCACTTTCAGTTTCTCTTTTCTCGCGGTTCTTTTCGGTAATCTTAGATAGATCGTCAATATTATATAAAAATACGTTTTCTACTTCAGCTACATCCGGTGATACGTTGCGAGGTACGGCGATATCAATTATTAACAGGCAATCTCCCAAACGTTTTTCCATCGCTTCGGCAACATCGTCAGCGTCTAACAAATAATCCGGAACGGTAGCGCATGTAACTATACAATTGCAGTTAACAAGTGCCTTGTCCAGTTGTTGCATATCGACAGCTGTAACGCCCAGCGATTCCGTCAATCCCAAAGCCTTAGCATGCGTTCGGTTAGTAACGGTTATATCTGAAACACCCATGTCTTTGGCAACTTGAGCAACAAGCCTTCCTGCTTCGCCGGCACCAATGACAAGCATCTTTATGTCTTTGATATCGCCAATGGTTTTTATCGCCAGATCTACCGCCACCGAGCTTGCTGACAAGGCATTTTTGCTTATATCCGTCTCACTTCGAACTCGCCTGCCGACTCGAATAGCGTGTTGAAAAATATTACGTAATGACAGGTCTACCGTCTTGTTTTGTTCGGCAATTTCAAGCGCCCGCCTCACCTGTCCAAGTACTTCATATTCGCCAACGATCATCGAATCAAGCCCGCTGGCAATGTGAAACAGGTGTTTGACTACCGCCTCACTATCCAGCAGATATACGTGCTTGAGTAGAGTGTCATCCTGAGTGTCAAGATAACTATTCAGAAAATCGAAGATTGTTTTTTTTGCATCACCGATTTTATCCGTAGCAATGTAAACCTCGGTACGATTACAGGTAGAAAGAATTATTCCATAGGCGCCGTGCGAACGAAGCTGCTGCCACAATTCGTCGGCGTTTATGATATTCAGGGCCAGCTTCTCCCTGATAGCTATCGGTGCTGTATGATGGTTTAATCCAACAAGATCGATATACATTAATGAATCTCTCTAATTGACAGCTAACGCTGTTTGGATTTCAGCTTGGTTAGTAAATATTGGCTGGCTTTTTCCTTGCCACCTTCGGTCAGCAGCTCAAATAAAAAAGGAAGATCAAGGGCTTCCTGCCAGCTGTCACCGCTAACTTTAATTCCTGCTCCAATTATTTCCTCACGAACCTCGGCAATGAGATCGGTCAGTGGAACGTACTGTTCACCTATATCCTGCTCAATCTGAGCACGCAGTTTTCGTGCCAGTGCCGGGCTTTTCCCGGAGGTTGAAACAGTAATTGTAATGTCTCCCCGCCGCAATACCGAGGGAACGATGAAATCCGAGTACCTGGCATCATCAACCACATTTATCAGAACCGATCGCCTTCGCGCCTCGGCCGCAACCTGCCTGTTGATCTCGTCGCTGTCTGTAGCGGCTATGACAACAAAAGCCTTCTCGAGATCGCCGTCTTTATATTCTCTGGAAAAGGTACTTATCTGATTATCTTGTGCAAGTTTGATAAGCTCGGGGGCCAGTTCCGGGCTGATAACGTCAACTTCGGCGCCGTACTCAAGCAGTATCTGCACCTTGCGCAATGCAACCTCGCCTCCGCCGATAACGATGCATTTCCGGTCGCAGACATTTAAATATATAGGGTAATATGCAGCTACCTGCGATTTTTTCATACCAGATATCTTGTCCTGATTTTTTTATATTCTTGGGTACTGAAAAGCATCAGATAATCGCTTAGACCTATTTCTTTGCACATCCTGTCGACTATCTGCTGGCATTCCTCTTTGGTATGGGCATGAATCATGGCAAACATATTATAACTCCACGCTGGGTTTGTTTTTCTCTCGTAGCAATGGCTTATGGCGCGAAGTGATGCCAGCTTCAGCCCTGCTTCTTCAACCTTTTCCGGTGGTGCTATCCAGCACGTCATAGCATTGGCGGCAAACCCGGCCTTGTGATGATTGACAGCCGCACCATATCGGCGGAAGACCCCCTGTGACAGAAGAGACCTGGAAACCGTCAGGAATTCGTCCTCGTTCATATTGGCCTCGGCTGCCATACCGGCAAATG
>DAOUZV010000139.1 GCA_030665485.1 Chloroflexota bacterium
AGCTTCGTACTCACGTATGAACTCCTCTGAGGCCACCGAAAAATCTATGCCCGGGGTGGCTGTGCCAGTCGTGATAATCCGCTCAAACTCATGCTCAAGTTCTGTTTTTCGTATGTCGTCTATCGTGATATCGTTTTGAACCGGGCGTTCTTTGACCACATACGTGACCTTGCACCACTTGCTGAGTAATCTCACAAAGTGCAGATCAAAATAAACTTCTCCGGCGTTGTCGGCCAGATAAAGCAGGTTCCCTGCCTTTTTCAACTTCTGCTCAAACTGCATCGAATCGTCTATGGCAAAGTGAACTGGTTTTTGCAAATCTTCAACAAGCACCTCGTATGGTTTGAAAAAATCTATAACATTACCCAGAGCGGCAAGCCTGAGACAGGTATTGTAGTTGTCTTCGTGACCAGTACCGATTTCACGATGCCACTGAGAGGCAACAGCTAATTCCCTGTCCTTCATCTTCCTGTAGGGATCAGGGTTGCCGGTTGCATCCTTTATTGCCTGGTGGATTTTGCTGGCGATTACTATGGTGAGCTCTTCCAGCGAAAAATAGTTATCAAGCACCGCAATGCCGGCATCGGCCGCGTTTTGCCTTAAATCTTCGCTGTCAGCCGCCAAATCAGCCGCCTGCAGTGCCAACCTCTTTAAGCACCCGTAACAAACCTCTACGGCCTTCATCAATCTCCTTATTTGTGAAATCTGCGCCTCCGGCTATTCCATTATAGGTTATATCCCATAGTAAAAACCACCTCTTGACAAGATATACAAGATATGCAAAACTAATCTTGTAAGTAAGATTTACAAGACGGAGTAATATATGTCACAACACAGCCAGGCAAAATTTTACGGAACAGTAACCGTCAGCGAAAGAGGGCAGATCGCCGTCCCGGCTGAGGCCAGGCGGGAATTTGAAATAAATGTAGGCGATAAACTGCTGGTTATGGGGCACCTGGGCCAGGGCATCGGTCTGATAAAAGCCTCTGCGCTGAAACAAATGCTGAGCCATATGACGGATATGTTCCGTCAGATAACAGAAGCAGACGAGGCCGATACACCAAAATAACCCTTTTGCACTTAAATTCACTTTAGCAGTGCTATACAGGAGGTCTATGACCAACAAAGCTATTGAAGTAATAAACCTTGTAAAAAAATACGGGCAGCTGGCCGCCGTAAACGATATCAGTTTTGATGTTGGGCAGGGTGAGATATTCGGCTTTTTGGGCCCCAACGGCGCAGGAAAAACCACCACCATCAAAATTCTGTGCACGCTGGCCAGACCATCTTCGGGACAGGCCGCAGTAAGCGGGTTCGACGTGGTGCATCAGCAGCGTCAGGTACGCGAGTCCATAGGGCTGGTGTTCCAGGATCCGAGTCTGGACGAGAAGCTCTCGGGAATTCAGAACCTGCGTTTTCATGCCATGATCTACGATGTTCCCTCAAAGGTCAGGGGCCAGCGAATAGAACAGGTGCTCAACATGGTGGAATTATGGGACCGGAGAAACAATAAGGTAACCAGCTACTCGGGCGGCATGAAACGCCGGCTGGAACTGGCAAGGGGACTCTTGCATAATCCCAAAGTGCTGTTTTTGGACGAACCCACGCTGGGGCTGGACCCTCAAACGCGCAACCGTATATGGGAGTATATAACCGGTTTACAGAAGCGCGAGGGCACCACCATATTTCTCACCACCCATTACATGGACGAGGCGGAAAAGGCAAACCGCATCGCCATTATCGACAACGGTAAAATCGTTGCGATTGATACCCCGACCAAACTCAAAGAGATGGTTGGAAAGGACATCATCACCATAAGAACCGACGACAATGCCAAAGCGGCCGAGGAGATAACGTCGCGCTACCAGCTTGAAACAAGAGCTGATAACAATGAGCTGATTTTTGAAAAAGCGGGTGGGGAGGAATTCCTGCCTGCATTTATAAAGGAATTCAACACAGAAATCCTGAGTATAAGCCTGCGCCGACCCAGCCTGGATGACGTTTTCCTTAAACTGACGGGGCACGAGATCCGGCAGGAACAAGCAAGCGGCAGCTTCAAGGAAATGGCCAAACGTTTCGGTCGCAACATGGGGCATTAGGAGGATATGAGATAATGCGTAATTTAAGAGCCGTATATATAATATGGTACCGCGATATACTCCGCTTCTGGCACGATAGAATGAGGATGATGGGGGCTATAACAATGCCTCTGCTTTTTCTATTCATCTTCGGCAGCGGCCTTAGCGCAAGCATGGGACTTAACAATACAGCGATCAACTACATCGATTTCATGTTCCCCGGCATTATCGGCATGACGGTGCTCACCAGTGCGCTTATGGGCGGAACATCGCTGGTATGGGACAAAGAGTTCGGTTTTCTGAAAGAGGTGCTGGTGGCTCCGGTGAGCCGCGCCTCCGTTGCCACGGGCAAGGTACTGGGATCTGCCACGATTGCCCTTATTCCAGGGCTGATAATAATGATCTTCGCCCCCATTATCGGCGTCGATTTTTCCGTTATAACAGTGCTTAAACTGCTGCCGCTGATGTTCCTACTGGCGGTATCAGTAAGCTCCATGGGTATACTTCTGGCAACACGCATGAAATCTATGGAAGCGTTCCAGATGATAATGCAGCTCTTAATGATGCCTATGATATTTCTATCGGGCGTATTCTTCCCGCTTAAGGGACTTCCGGCATGGCTCAACTTCCTTACCAAGGTCAATCCGGCAAGCTACGGAGTAGCGCCGATCCGCGAGGTAGTATTGGGGAAAGATATGAGTGCTCCGTTCAGCATAAACCTTTTCGGCCATACCATGACCCTGTGGGAAAACGTAGCGATAGTAGCAGTGTTTGGCGTTGTTATGATCGCACTGGCAATGTGGTCATTCAGCCATCAGGAATAGCAACATTCCCAATAAGTAATAACCTGAGTGTCCACAACCAGGCCAATCGTTTTACTAGCTCAAACTCGTGTTTACAAACTACACGTGTTTGGACTAAAATAAATACGTTCGGGCGGTTAGCTCAGCGGCTAGAGCACTTGCTTCACACGCAAGGGGCCACAGGTTCAAGTCCTGTACCGCCCACCATTCGTCGACCCAGCGAATCGGCCTTGGCGGGCTAGAATATAATATAGAGGAAAATTCAAAGTAATGAAGAATAGCCTAAAAATGGCCTGAACTAAGATTTTCGTTGAAGTCAAACCCACTCATTTATGTCTTAATGTAAAGCGCAATAATGATAAAATAAGGAGGACATTATGCTTGATGAAACAGCCGTAGAAAAATTTAAGGCGAGCCTGGGTGGTGATCTTATCCAATCCAACGATGACGGTTACGATGACGCTCGTAAGGTATGGAACGCCATGATAGACAAGAGGCCCGCCCTCATCGCCCGTTGTAGTGGAACGGCCGATGTCATCACCGCGGTCAAGTTCGCCCGCGAGTACGACCTACTCTTTTCGGTTCGAGGCGGCGGCCACAACATCGCCGGAAGCGCTCTCTGTGATGACGGACTAACGATTGACCTATCGAGAATGAAGGGTTTCCATGTCGATCTGAAGACCCGCACGGTCCGCGCCCAGCCGGGCTGCAACCTGGGCGACCTCGACCGAGAGACCCAGATTTTCGGGCTGGCGGTCCCCGCAGGCATCGTCACCGATACCGGCATTGCCGGGCTGACCCTGGGTGGGGGCTTTGGCTATCTCACGCGCAGATACGGTTACACCTGCGACAACCTGCTCTCCGCCGATG